>CBINDH010000100.1:0-8559 GCA_966249365.1 uncultured Xylanimonas sp.
GGCTCGGCGTACGTGCGGGGCATCGGGCCTCCAGGGTGTGTGCGGCTGGTTGAGCCCCGTCGACACCGCTCCGGGCTCACGGTGGTGGTCTCGACGGGGCTCGACCAGCAGGGTCGGTGGGGTGGTCTCGACGGGGCTCAACCAGCGGGGGCTCGGGACGTGCGGTCGACGTGACGGAGCGAGCGCAGCGTGCGCTCCAGGTGGTACTGCGCGTACGCGGCGACGATGCCCGACGCCTCCTTGCGGTGCCGCTCGACCGACGCGTCCGCCGTCGCCCAGTCTCCCGTGAGGAGCGCGGCGAGGAGGTCGAACGTCTGCGGTGCGGGCGCCGTCGACCCCGGCGGGCGGCAGCGCGAGCACACCGCGCCGCCCGTCGCGACGGAGAAGGAGTGGTGCGGCCCGGGCTCGCCGCACCGCGCGCAGTCGGTGAACGACGGCGCCCATCCGGCCACCGCGAGCGCCCGCAGCAGGTAGGAGTCGAGCACGAGCGACGGCGCGTGGTCGCGGTTCGCGAGCGCCCGGAGCGCACCCGCGAGCAGCCAGTACTGCTGCACGGCCGGCTCGTGCTCGGCCTCGACGAGCCGGTCGGCGGCCTCGAGCATCGGTGCACCGGCGGTGTAGAGCGCGTAGTCGTCGCAGATGGCGCGCGCGTGGGCGCCGACCGTCTCGACCTGCGTCACGGTGTCGAGCGAGCGGCCCGTGTGAAGCTGCACGTCGACCACCATGAACGGCTCCAGTCGCGCCCCGAACCGTGACGACGTGCGCCGCACACCCTTCGCGACCCCGCGCACCTTGCCGTGCTCGCGCGTCAGCAGCGTGACGATGCGGTCGGCCTCACCCAGCTTGTGGGTGCGCAGCACGATCGCGTCGTCTCGGTACAAGGGCACGGGCCCATTCTCCCCCGTCCCGCCCACACGCCGGTCACCGGCCCGCCCACGGCACGGCGACAGACGGGCACGCTGCTCTGGGCGGATCCGCCCACGGCAGCGCGGGCCCCCACCCCGTGCCGTCCGGCGGCACGGTGGGGACATGAGCGAGACACCCACCCCACCCCAGTTCGACGCCCGCGCACGACGCGAGCTCTACGAGCGGCGCGTCCTCGTCCTCGACGGCGTGCTCGACGACGACAACGGCACGCTGCTCGCGACGCAGCTCGTGACGCTCGCCGCCGAGGACCCCACCGCCGACATCGCGCTGTGGATCCACTCCCCCGGCGGCTCGGTCCCCGCGATGCTCGCGATCCGCGACCTCATGCAGACCGTCCCCAACGACGTCGCGACGCTGGCGCTCGGGTTCGCCGCGAGCGCCGGGCAGTTCCTGCTCTCGGCCGGGGCCCGCGGGAAGCGGCGGGCGCTGCCGCACGCGCGCATCCTGCTGCACCAGGGGTCGGCGGGCATCGGCGGCACCGCCGTCGACATCGAGCTGCAGGCCGACGACCTGCGGCACATGCGCGACACCGTGCTGGGCCTGATCGCGCAGGACACGGGCCAGCCGCTCCAGCGCGTCTTCGAGGACTCGTTGCACGACCACTGGTTCACCGCCCAGGAGGCGCGCGAGTACGGGTTCGTCGACGCCGTCGTCGGCTCGTTCGCCGACATCGCCCCGTTGCGCCGCGGCGTCACCGGCTTCGGCCTCGGACCGCAGGAGGACCGATGAGCACCTACGCCATCCCCACCGTCATCGCGCAGCACCCGCGCGGCGAACGAGCGCTCGACGTCTACTCGCAGCTCCTCACGGAACGCATCGTCTACCTCGGTACGCCGATCGACGCGGGTGTCGCGAACGCGCTCATCGCGCAGCTGTTGTTCCTCGAGTCGAGCGATCCCGACGCGGACATCCAGCTCTACATCCACTGCGAGGGCGGCGACCCGGGAGCCGGGCTGGCCGTCTACGACACGCTGCGGTACATCAAGCCCGCCGTCGCGACGACCGTGGTCGGCGAGGCCGTCGCCGTCGGCGCGGTGCTGCTCGCGGCGGGGGCGCCGGGCAAGCGCGCCGCGCTGCCGCACGCGCGCGTGGTGCTGCACCAGCCGGCCGCGCAGGGCCGCGGCTCCGTCCCCGACCTGATCCTCCAGGCGGACGAGGTGCTGCGGATCCGTTCGGACCTGGAGGACGTGCTGGCCCGGCACACGGGCCAGTCCGTCGAGCGGCTGCGCGCGGACACCGACCATGACCGCGTGCTCACGGCCCCGCAGGCGCGGGAGTACGGGATCGTCGACCACGTCATCGAGGGGCGGTAGCGCCGCACGCCAGGGATGGTCTCGCGGGGCGTCGAGACCGCCCGCCCACGCGGCGAGCGCGAACGCCTGCGGCCCGACGGCGGCCGGCACGCGGGCCGGAGCCTCGACCCTGGCCCCGGACAGCTCCGCGGCCACGCCGAGGGTGAGGTCGACGAGCGTGACGTCGAGCGCCCCGGCGACGGCGGCGATCATCTCGCTCGACGGCTCCTTGACGCCCCGCTCGATCTCCGACAGGTACTGCGGCGAGACGCCCGCGCGAGCGGCGACGTCTCCCAGCGTCTGACCGCGGCGATGTCGCAGCCGCCGCAGGTACTCCCCGAGCACGTGCCGCCACAGTGGTTCACGTCGAAAGCCGGCCATAGGGCGACGGTACGCACGGGAAGTTCCTGAGCGCCCGCGTCTCTGCTCACAGCAGAAGGGTTCGACATGTCGCAGACGTGGTTTCGACGGGGCTCAACCAGCAGGACGGGTCGGTTTCGACGGGGCTCAACCAGCAGGTGCTGCCGGTCGAGCCCCGTCGAGACCGCCGCGCGTCAGGCGTGCGCCGCCCGGTTCACCGCGGAGACGATCGCCTTGAGCGACGCCGTCGTGATCGACGGGTCGATGCCGACGCCCCACAGGACGTCGTCGCCCACGAGCGCCTCGACGTAGGCGGCTGCCTGCGCGTCGCCGCCCTCGGACAGGGCGTGCTCGGCGTAGTCGAGCACCCGGACCTGGACGCCGACGTGCGAGATCGCGTCGACGAACGCGGCGATCGGGCCGTTGCCCGTGCCCTCGAGGGTCATCTCCTGGCCCTGGTCGACGACGTCGACCGACATGGTCGTGGTGCCGTCGTGGGCCGCGACCGTGCGGGTCTCGCGGAGCTTGAGGCGGCCCCACGGCTTGAGCCCGGCCGCGTTGCCCTCCTCGACGGGCAGGTACTCGTCGGTGAAGATCCGCCAGATGTCCTCGCCGGTGACCTCGGTGCCCCCGGTGTCGGTGACGCGCTGCACGACGCCGGAGAACTCGATCTGCAGGCGGCGCGGCAGGTCGAGCGCGTGCTCGGCCTTGAGCAGGTACGAGACGCCGCCCTTGCCGGACTGGCTGTTGACGCGGATGACGGCCTCGTACGAGCGGCCGACGTCGCGCGGGTCGATCGGCAGGTAAGGTACGCCCCAGGTGAGGTCGTCGACGCTCACGCCGGCCGCGGTGGCGCGGCCCTCCAGGTGCTCGAAGCCCTTCTTGATGGCGTCCTGGTGCGAGCCGGAGAAGGCGGTGAACACGAGGTCGCCGACGTAGGGGTGCCGCTCGTGCACGGGGATCTGGTTGCAGTACTCCACCGTGCGGCGGATGCCGTCGATGTCCGAGAAGTCGATCTGCGGGTCGATGCCCTGGCTGAACAGGTTCATGCCGAGGGTGACGAGGTCGACGTTGCCGGTGCGCTCGCCGTTGCCGAACAGGCAGCCCTCGATGCGGTCGGCACCGGCCTGGTAGCCGAGCTCGGCGGCGGCGACGGCGGTGCCGCGGTCGTTGTGCGGGTGCAGGGACAGCACGACGTTCTCGCGGTGGTTGAGGTGGCGGCTCATCCACTCGATCGAGTCGGCGTACACGTTGGGCGTGGCCATCTCGACGGTCGCCGGCAGGTTGATGATGACGGGCCGGTCGGGCGTGGGCTCCAGGACCTCGAGCACCTCGTTGCAGATGCGTGCGGCGAACTCGAGCTCGGTACCGGTGTACGACTCGGGCGAGTACTCGTAGTACACGGTCGTCTCGGGGATGGTCTCCTCGAGCTTGCGGCACAGCCGCGCGCCCTGCAGGGCGATGTCGACGATGCCGTCCATGTCGGAGCGGAACACGACCTCGCGCTGGAGGATCGACGTCGAGTTGTAGATGTGGACGATGGCCTGCTTGGCGCCGCGGATCGCGTCGAACGTGCGCTCGAGGAGGTGGTCGCGGCACTGGCTCAGCACCTGGATGACGACGTCGTCGGGGATCCGGCCGGACTCGATGAGCAGCCGGACGAAGTCGTAGTCGGTCTGCGAGGCGGACGGGAAGCCGACCTCGATCTCCTTGTAGCCCAGCTGGACGAGCAGCTCGAACATGCGCAGCTTGCGCTCGGCGTTCATCGGCTCGATGAGGGCCTGGTTGCCGTCGCGCAGGTCGACGGCGCACCAGCGCGGGGCCTTGGTGATGCGCGTGTCGGGCCAGGTGCGGTCCGGCAGGTCGACGGTGAGCTGCTGGTGGTACGGCACGTACTTGTGCACCGGCATCGTGGTCGGGCTCTGGGGGTTGCGAGCTGCGATGCCTCGGACGGTCTCGTGGATCATGGGTGGTCCTTTGCAGGGTCGTGTCTGGGGGCCGGCGCACCAGATCGCCCGCGGCAGGGGAACCGGCCTAGCTGGCCCCACCGCGGCACGCAAGCAGGAGGCTCACCGTGACACGCACAAGGCCACCATATCGTGAGTGGGCGGCGCGGTAGCCGGTCAGTTCGAGGTGCGGACGTGCACCCGCCGGCGGTCAGCCGCGCAGACGGAGGGCGGCGTCGACGTCGGGGTCGCCGAGCGCGCCCAGCCAGTCGAGCAGGGCCGGGTAGGTCGACGGGTTGGCCGCAACCAGCGGTCGCAGGTGCGGCGACTCCTGCACGATGAGGGCGAGGTCGGCCAGGGGCGTGGCCGGGTCGAGCGCCTGCGCGACGGTCCACCGCGATCCGGGTACGTCGACGACGGGCGGCAGCACCTGGGTGGACCCGACGTTCCCGAACGGTCCGGCCGGATCGACGGGCGGGGACGCCACGCCGTGGCCGGGCGTGCCGGTCGGGGCGTCGGTCACGGGCGCCATGATCGTCGTCTCCGCCGCGGAGACCTGCGGCGCGATGGCGGACTGCACCTCGGTCTGCACCTCGGCCGCCGCGGCGACCCCGTCCGGACCGGCTGCCGCCCCGTAGGCCGCCGCGCCGTACGCCGGGGCGGCGCCGTACGCGGCCGACGGGTCGTACGCGTACCCGCCGGGCGCGGGGTACTGCGGCGCGACGACGGCGGGTGCGGCGTCGGGCGCGGTCTCGTCCAGCGGGACGGGCCCGTGGCCGCGCAGCTCGCGCAGCGAGTGCGGCACGAGCAGGACGGCGAGCACGACGGCGGGGGCGCCGAACGCGAGGAGCAGGTCGACCGGGTCGACGACGGTCCCGCCGTCGGCGCGCACGACGATCAGCACGAGCCCCAGCACCGCGACGACGAGGGCGGCCCCGACGGCGGTCGCGTGGCCGGAGGCGAGGTCCCGGATCAGCGCACGACGGGCGAAGAACGTGGCGACGAGCACCAGGAGGCCGAAGACGAGGCGCAGGGTCTCCCCGACGACGCCGCCGTCGAACCCGACCAGCCCGACGACCGCCTGCACGGCGACGTAGCCGCCGAGCATCATGCCCAGCTCGAGGGCGTGCACGGCGACACGGGCCCACAACCGCGGCTGCGCCTGCGCGGCGACCGCCTGGCCCACCAGGAGCGGCACGGCGACCGCGGCGACCACGGGCACGAGCACCAGGCCGAACTGCGGGCCGTGCACGCTGTCGAGCCACAGCCCGTTGCCGCCCACGAGCGCCGCCCCCAGCGCGAGGACGATGCCGACGCCCGCGAGCAGCACGCCGGCGGCCTGGTCGCCGCGCTCGAACCGGCCCGCGGTCAGCCACAGGACGCCGACCACGAGCAGAGCCGCGAGCGCGAGGGAGACGACCGTCCACGCGTCCAGGCCGCCACCGGCGAGCGCCAGCACGGGAGCCGCGACGGCGCCCAGCGCCACCACGCCCGCCGCGTACGCGACGGTGCGGGGCCACGGCAGCGGGGCGGCCAGGACGGCCCCGGCGAGCCCGAGACCGAGCCCGGCCCCGACGCCGAACGAGCCGCCCGGGACGACGTCGAGCAGCACGTGCACGACCGCGACGACGGCCAGCGGCGCGAGGCCGACCCACCGGACCCGCCGCTCGTCGGCCGACCAGCCGCCGCCGACGAGCTGCGCCCGCCGCGCGTACGGCACGGCGACGGCGAGCACCGCGACGACGGTCGTGAGCACGACCTCGAGCCGACCGCTGCCGCGCGCCGTCGCCGTCCACGGCAGCCCGAGGCCCACGAGCATCGCGGTGATGGCGACGACGTCGCGCACGAGGTCCCGGACGGGCACGCCCGCGAACGGTTCACGAGGGCTGCGCTCGGTGGTCGTGGCGGCATCGGTCATGGATGAGTCTCCCTCTGCTTCGCGGCGCCCTGTTCGGACCCCCGCACGTTTCTACCCTGCCTCACCCGCACGTGTCAGGTCCGTGGCTCAGATGCCGAGCTGGAACACACCCCAGTACGTGAGCCACAGCAGCAGCGAGGCGACCCCGACGAGCACGGTCCACAGCGTCAGCCGCGCGGGCCATCCGGCCGCCACGACGGCGTCGGCGTCACCCGACCGGCGGGCCTCGCGCAGGTCGCGGGCGCGCCCGATGAGCATCGCGAGGACGACGACGGTGGCGAGCCCCAGGAGGCGCACGCCGATCCACCCGCCCTGGACGACCAGCCAGTCCTGCTGGTAGTTGAGCGCGAGGCGCGCCACGGCGACGAGGTAGACGACGAGCGCGACGAGCGTGGCCACGGAGCCGACCGCGAGCGCGAGCAGCAGCGGCCGCACGCCGCGTGCCATCCGGGTGCTCCCCCGCGCCGGGGGCAGACCGCGCCCCGTGGCCGCGATCCGCCGGAGCATCGCGGCGACGCCCCACACGAGCGGGCCGACGAGCAGCAGCGCCGTCCCGCCGATCACGGCCCCGATGATGATGTCGCCGTTCCCCCACCAGCGGGGACGCGGGACGCTCGAGGCGAGGTAGAGCTGTTCGGGCTGGCCGCCTGCGATGCGGGGCTCTGCCGTCGCGGTCTGCGGCAGGCCCTGGACCCAGGCGGCGACGTCGCGCGACAGCTCGGGCACGACGACGTCGTCGACCCGCAGGCCGTGGTCGGCGCCCTCGTAGAAGCGCACGGTGACGGGCGCGAACCCGGGCCCCACGGCGGTGTCGGCGATGACCTGCCGGGCGCCCTGCTCGATCGGCATCGACAGGTCGCCCGTGCCGTAGACGACCAGCACGGGCGCGGTCTGCTGCTCGAGCCACGGGGTGACGTCGAAGTCCGCGTAGTCGAGCGTCCCGGTGGGGAGCTGGATGCCGACGGCGCGCGGGATGGCCCGGAACACCTGCCAGGGCACACCCGTGTTGCGCAGGTAGTTGTCGACGGCGAACGCCGCCTGTCGCCGGGGCTCGACCACGGGCGCCGACGCGAGCACGGTGAACGCGATCTGCGGGTCCTGGGCCTGCATGACGGGCGCGACCCAGGTGCCCTCGGACTCGGCGTAGAGGCCGACGCGGTCGGGGTCCACGCTCTCGACGTCCCGCAGGAACTCCACGGAGTGCTGGTAGTCGGCGGCCATCTCGACGTAGTCGCGCTGCCAGAGCGTGTACGTGTCGAGCCGCTTGTCCGGCACGAGCGTGACGACGCCGGCGGAGGCCATCTGCTCGGCCTGCTCGGGGAACGCGTCCTGCCACTTCCCGGTGCCGGCGCCGTGGACGAACACGATGCCGGGCAGGTCGTCGCCGGCGTCCACGGGCTCGCGCAGCATGCCGTCGACGACGTAGCCGTCGAGCTGGATCGTGACCTCGGTGTGGCGGACCTCGAAGGTCCCGGGGGCGTGGACGCGCCCGTCCGCCAGCCCGGCGTCGAGCCCACCGATCTCGGTGCTCACCGCCGTGGGCCTGATGTGGTCGCTGACGGGTACGGGATCCCAGGCGGGGCCCGCCAGAGCTCCGAGAGCCGCGAGGCCCACCAGGATCGCCGCACTCGAGGCGACCGTCCGCAACACCACGCCAGGAGACTACCCGCGTCAGAAACCCAGCTTGCGGAGCTGCTTCGGGTCGCGCTGCCAGTCCTTGGCGACCTTCACGTGCAGCGACAGGTACACGCGGGTGCCCAGCAGCTTCTCGATGCCCTGCCGGGCGCGCGTGCCCACCTCGCGCAGCCGCGACCCGCCGCGGCCGATGACGATGGCCTTCTGCGACTCGCGCTCGACGAAGAGGTTGACGCGCACGTCGAGCAGCGGCGGCTTGCCCTGCTCGGGGTTGCCGGAGCCCTCGCGCTCCACGATCTCCTCGACGACCACGGCGAGCGAGTGCGGCAGCTCGTCGCGCACTCCCTCGAGCGCCGCCTCGCGCACGAGCTCGGCGACCATGACCTGCTCGGGCTCGTCGGTCAGCTCGCCGCCCGGGTACAGCTCGGGGCCCTCGGGCAGGTAGCTCACGAGGACGTCCTCGAGCTCGTCGACCTGGTAG
>CBINDH010000101.1:0-8525 GCA_966249365.1 uncultured Xylanimonas sp.
GTCGGCCACGATCTTGAGCGCGTTGCGGCGCTCCCCCGTGCCGTTGCCGACGGGCACGGTCACCAGCGAGACGGACCGCAGTCCCGCGATCTCCAGGTCGGCGGCCTTGAGCTCGGCGGGGACGGCGTAGACCTCGACGTCCTCGGCCCCCGCGTGCACCAGGGGCACGCCGTCGTCGGCCGGCGCCTGCGGCTCCGGCTCCGGCGCGGCAGGGGTCTGCTCGCCCGACGGCGTCGGAGCGGCCTCGGACGGCGTCGGAGCCGGGTCCGACGGCGCCGGGGCCGGGTCCGACGGCTCAGGGGTCGGGTCGGCCGGCGCCGGGTCGGACGGCTTCGGGTCCGGCGACGGCTCCGGCGAGCCAGACGGGGACGGCGTCTCGGCCGAGGGCGAGGGTGACGCCGTCGGCGAGGGCTCCTCGTCGCACAGGAGGACCCCGAGCAGGCACGACCCGTCCGCGGGGACCGCACCGCTGACCCCGCCGGCCACGCTGCCGGTCGCGAGCGCGACCGCGAGCGCGACCCCGGACCACCGGTGCCCGTACGACTCGCGGGGCGGGCCGTCGTCGAAGAGCTGAGCCAGACCGGCGGGCTCGGGCTCGGGTTCGGGCTCGGTCTGTCGCGCACCCATCCACGACACGACGACGATGCTGCCGACGATGCCGAGGACGGACCCGACGAGCAGGCCGCCGAGGTTGACCGCGACGACCGCGTAGACCGACAGCACGAGCGTGATGACGCCGTAGAAGATGTGGTGCACGGGCTGAGCCATGGCGAGCACGCCGGCGAGCACGATGACGATCGGGATGATGGTCGTCTGCATGCCCGAGAACCCGAGCTGCAGCACGACGCCACCCACGGCGAGGTCCGAGCGCCCGGCGACGAAGAGCTCGACGCCGGCGAGGACCGTCAGGAGCGCCCCCCAGAAGGGGCGCCCCTGACGCCACTGACGGAAGCGCTGCCTCAGAAGCACTCTGTCCCTGCCAGGTTGACCCGGAGGTCGAGGTCGGTCAGCCGGAAGACCGCCGCCTGCGTGCTCCAGGACACCTGCTGGAGGTCGTCGATGGTCACGGTGTCGGCGTCCATGGCGAAGTCCTTGGCCGAGCCCTTGTTCGCCGTCTGCACGGTCGAGGCGTCGATGCCGATGCTGATCTTCTGGAACGTCGCGTCACCCGACAGGCGGTCCATGCCGATCTGGAGGTTGCTGGCGGTGACGGGGTTGGCCGGGTCGGTGCCCGCCTTGATGAGCAGGCTGATCCCGAACGGGGTCTTGATGTACTGGCAGAGCCCGTACAGCTTGGCCTCTTCGATGTTGGCGATGGCGGCCGGGTGCTGCGTCTTCTTGTCTGCCTCGACCGCGACGCCGGCGTACTGCGAGAACCCGGTGCCCTCGAGCTTGTCGGCGGCGATCTTGAACTGCTGGCCGGAGACGGCCATGGAGACGGGGACGACGCCCTGGGCGACGCCTCCGCCGATGAATGCGAGCGCCGCGACGGTGGGGACCGTCGCGAGAAGGACGCGCCCCTTGCGCGTCCGCGTGAGCGAGCTGAGCTTCATGTGTACCTCGCGTTCGTCACGGGCGACGCCGATGTCGCCGGATACCGGCCGAAGGTAGACGGTTACTGACGGTGCGTCAATAGGTTGTTGAGGGTGCCTCAACACTCAGCCGCTCTATGCTCAGGCCATGTCGCCCGCACTGCAGGACCCCGCCGGCCGCGCACGTCGCACCCGGCTGAGCCCTGCCGAGCGCCGCCAGCAGCTCCTCGCGCTGGGCGTCGAGTGGCTGACCGACCGGGCGCTCGAGGACATCTCGGTCGAGGACCTCGCCGGGTCCGCGGGCGTCTCCCCCGGCCTCGTCTTCCACTACTTCGGCACGCGCCAGGGGCTGCACCTCGAGATCGTCCGCACCGCGCGCGACGCCATGCTGCACGCCACCGAGCCGGACCTCGCCCTCCCGCCCCGCGACCGGCTGCACGACGTGCTCGAGAGGTTCGTCGGGTTCGTCCAGGCGCACGGCGCCACGTTCTACGCCGTCGTGCGCGGCGCGTCGTCGGGCGACCCGCGGGTGCGCGAGACCATCCAGGTCGCGCGCGACGTGCTGAGCCGGCACGCCACCGACCTGCTGGTCGCCGAGCTCGGCGTCGAGCGCACGCGCCTGTTCGACGTCGCCGTCCGCGGCTGGATCTCGCTCGCCGAGCAGGCCCTCGTCGACGCCGCGAACGACGACTCCGTCAGCACCGACGAGCTCGTCGCGTTCCTCGAGCGGAGCGCGTTCGCGACCGTCGCCGCGGCCGTCGAGCCGCGCTGAGCCCAGCCCGCCGACGCCGGAGGGGCCCGACGTCGTGACGACGACGGGCCCCTCCCCGGGTGCGGCTCAGTTGCCGAACAGCCAGCCCCACGGACCGTTCGACGACCCCTGCTCGGAGTCGTCGCCCTGCGGGGGCTGCTCGCCCTGCGGCTCCTGACGCTGCGGCTGCTGCTGGGGCTCCTCCTCGCGCACGGCGAGCGTCACGTCGACCTCCATCGCCTTGCCGTCGCGCACGATCGTGAGCGTGGTCTCGTGGCCCGCGCTGAGCTCCCGGACGAACGCCGTGAGCGCCGAGGCGCCGCTGACCGGCTGGTCGCCGATCGCGACGATCACGTCGCCCCGCTGGACGCCGGCGTCGGCCGCGGGCGAGCCGGAGACGACGCTGCCGACCTGCGCACCGCGGCGCGTGACGCCGTCGGCGGTCGCGGTGCCGTCGGTCATGCTCACGCCGAGGAACGCGTGCTCCGCGCTGCCGTCCTCGATGAGCTGGGCGCTGATGTTCTTGGCCAGGTTGACCGGGATGGCGAAGCCGAGGCCGATCGACCCGGACTGCCCGCCCATGCTGCCCAGCCCGCCCGACAGGGTGGCGATCGACGACGTGACGCCGATGACCTGGCCCTGGGCGTTGAACAGCGGTCCGCCCGAGTTGCCGGGGTTGATCGCGGCGTCGATCTGGATCGCGTTCGTCGTCACGGGCTCGTCGGTGTTCTCGCCCGACGCCGAGACCGGACGGTCGAGGGCGGAGACGATGCCCGTGGTCGCCGTGTTGGCGAGGCCGAGCGGGTTGCCGACCGCGAGCACCGGCTCGCCGACCGTGACCTTGTCCGAGTCGCCGAACGCGACCGGGCGCAGGCCGCTCGGCGGGTCCTGCAGCTTGACGACGGCGAGGTCGGTCGTCGGGTCGGTGCCCACGATGTCGGCACGGTAGAGGCGTCCGTCGGACAGCGTGACCTGCACGACGTCGTTCTGGGCACCGGCGACGACGTGGTTGTTGGTCAGGACGTGGCCCTCCTCGTCGAGGATGAAGCCCGAGCCCAGGCCGGAGCCCTGCTGGCCTGACGTCTGGATCGACACCACCGACTGTGCGACGGCCGAAGTGACGGCCTGCCAGTCGGGGTTCGTCACGGTCGAGTCGGTGACGGGTGCGGTGTCGACGCGGCCCGGGTCGCCGAGCTGCTCGATCGACGCCGGGCGCGAGCCGTCGTCCAGCGCGTTGACCGCGATGGCCGTGCCGCCGCTCGCCAGCAGCGCCGCGATGGCCGCGGCGCTGACGACGGGCCCCCAGCCGCGCTGCTTGCGCTCGCCGGTCGCCGGCGTGCCCGGCTCGCCCGGGGTGTCGGGGGTACCCGTCCCCGAGGGCGCGGCGTACGGCTGGCCGAAGCCGGCGCCCTGCTGGGGGTAGGCGCCGTGCGGCGGCACCTGCGCGGGCCGCTGCGGGTACTGCGCGTACGGCGCCTGGCCGTACGGGTGGTGGCCCGCGGCGTACTGACCGTACTGCGGCTGCGGCGGGCGCGGCGCGCCGTACTGCTGCGGGTAAGGAGCGGTCGCGTGCTGCTGCGGGTGCAGCTCCTGGGTCGCCTGGGACTGCGGGTGCTCCGGGGCCGCCGGGGCGGGCGTCGGCGCGGCGACGCTCTGGACCGGCCGGGCGGCGGCCTCGGCCGGGCGGGGCGCGGCCTCCGAGCCGCTCGGTGCCGGCGCCGCGGGCTGCGCGGCGGTCTCGGGCTCGGCGGCAGCCGAGCCCTCCGGGACGGCCGGCTGGTCGTGGTTCTCGGTGCTCATGGTCATGGCCTCCTCGATCTCCTGACCCGAGATAACACCACCAGACTGACGCTGTTCTGGGTCCAACCTGAAAGTTCGCTGCAGATCGCTCACTGTGCGGGCGCGCCCTGCGCCGGTACCAGCGCGGCGCGCGCCGCGTCGACGATCTCCTGGTGCAACGCCCGCGACTGCGCAAGACGTCCCCGGCGGGGCACCCGCACCTCGACCACCTCGACGCCCGCAGAGGGCGCCGCGAGCGCGGCGCGCAGCCCGGCGGCGTCGCTCACGAGCCGGTGCGCGACGCCGTACCCCGCGCACAACGGGGCGATGTCGACGCCGTGCGGCGTGCCGAAGACGCGCTCGAACGTGCGCGCCCCGGTCTCCGAGGCGGCGGCGAGCTCGCCGTGCTCGAGGGTCGCGAAGATCGAGCCGCCGTCGTCGTTGGCGACGACGAGCTGGAGCGCAGCCGCGGGCTCGAGCGGGCCGCGCAGCAGGCCGCCGACGTCGTGGAGAAACGTGAGGTCGCCGAGCAGCGCGCGCGTGCGGCGACCGCTCGCCAGCGCGACGCCGACCGCCGTCGACACGATGCCGTCGATGCCCGCGAGGCCGCGGTTGGCGACGACGCTCCCCGCCTCGCCGTCGAGGCCGAGCACGAGGTCGAGGTCACGGACCGGGTTGGACGAGCCCACGACGAGCACGTCCTGCGGCCCGGTCGCGGCGGCGACCGCCCGCGCGACGGCGAGCGCGGTGACGTCGGTCCCCGCGTCGGTCGGGGACGCGATGCGGTCGACCACGTCGGCGGCTGCGCGCGACGCGTGCCGCCACCGCCCGAGGAACGCCGGGTCACGCGGCTCGCCGGGGGCCTCGAACCAGCGCTCGTGCAGCGCGTCGACGACGCGCGCGGCATTGCGCGCGGCGTCGGGCCACGGGCCGCCGCCGGGCGCGACGATCGTCACGGCGACGCCGGGGCGCCCGAGCAGCCGCTGGACGGGCCGCGAGAGCGTCGGGTGCCCGAGGACGACGACGTGCTCGACGTCGCGTACCAGCTCGTCGACGCCGAGCAGCGACCGGTACGCGCGGACGGCGTTCGGCCCGCCGCACGCACCCGAGGACGGCTCGGCGAGCAGGGGCCAGCCCTGTGCCTCGGCGAGCCGCCGGGCGTCGGGGCCGGCACCGTCGCCGGCGACGACGACCGTGCGCGCGGGGTCGCCGTGCAGCGCGGGGTCGGCGCCCGGGCCGGGCGCGGGCGGCACCACGACGGCGCGGGTCCACCCGTCGGGCCGCGGGTCGTGCGCGGCGGGTCGGGCCGCGTCCGCGTCCGCGGCCGCCGGGGCGGCGGGGTGCAGCGGGTCGCGGTACGCGAGGTTGAGGTGCACCGGCCCGGGGTTCCGGTCGCGCAGGCCGAGCGCCGCGGCGAGCGCCCGTCCCGTGGTCGCCAGCAGGTCGCGGACCTCGCCGTCGCGGCCGTCGGGGGCGGGGACGTCGACGGCGTACCGCACCGCGCCGCCGAAGATCCCCACCTGGTCGGTGGTCTGGGAGGCGCCGGTGCCGCGCAGCTCGTGGGGGCGGTCGGCCGTCAGCAGCACCAGCGGCACGCCGGTGTGGTGCGCCTCCAGGACGGCGGGGTGCAGGTTCGCGACGGCGGTGCCCGACGTCGTGACGACGGCGACCGGGCGCGGCGGGCGCACGCGCGCCTCGCCGTCGGGGCCCGCTCCGCGGGTCAGCGGCTCGGAGCCCTTCGACAGCCCGAGGGCCAGGAACCCCGCCGCCCGCTCGTCGACGCGCACGTGCAGCCGGGTCGCACCGGACTGCGCCGCCTCGGCGAGCGCGTACGCGAGCGGTGCCGAACGCGACCCGGGAGCGAGCACGACGTCGCGCACGCCCTGCGCACGCAGCTCGGCGACGAGCGCCCGCGCGGCGACGATCGACGGTGGCTGCTGGTCGGTGCCGCTCACCGCACCTCCTCCTTGTCGGCCGACCCCGCGCCGGCCGTCGGCGGGCCGTCGTCGAGCAGCGCTCCGAGCCGGGCAGCCCGGTCGAGCCACGCGGCGCGCACCGGGCCGGACGGCGTCGCCGCCGCGAGCGCCTCGGGGTCGGGTTCCAGCCGCGGGTCTCCGGCGGCAAGGACGGGCAGGGCGCCGTCCACGGGCAGCAGCGGCGACGCGACGACGTCGTGCGCGAGGAGCTGCGACGTCGCGAGCCCGCAGGCGTAGGGCAGCTCGGGCAGCGCGGCCGCGAGCGCGACGCCCGCGGCGAGGCCCACCGACGACTCGAGCGCCGACGACACCACGACGGGCAGCCCGACGCGCTCGGCCAGCTCGAGGCACGCGCGGACACCCCCGAGGGGCTGGACCTTGAGGACGACGACGTCGGCGGCGTCGAGCGCGACGACGCGGAGGGGGTCGGCGGCGCGGCGGATCGACTCGTCCGCGGCGACGGGGACGTCGATACGGCGGCGCAGCGCGGCGAGCTCCTCGACGGTGCGGCACGGCTGCTCGGCGTACTCGAGCCCGCCGGCAGCGGCGTCGATCTCGCGGAGGTGGGCGACGGCCTCGTCGAGCGTCCAGCCGCCGTTGGCGTCGACGCGGATGCGGCCGACCCCGGGCCCGTACAGCTCGTCGAGGGCGGTCCGCACGGCCGCGACCCGCTCCACCTCGGCCTCGACGGGCTCGAGGGTGCCGGGCGGGGGTCCGTCGACGGTGTGCACGGTCACCCCGCTCGGGGCGGAGCGTTGGGCGACCTTGACCTTCGCGGTGCGGCAGCCGCCCGAGGCCAGCACGATCTCGCGTGCCTTCGCGGGCGCGACGGCAGGAACGGTCACGTTGACGGGGACGGCGGAGCGCCGGGGCGTCGGCCAGCCGTCGAAGGCGGCCTCGCGCGCGCAGCGCAGCCAGGCGGCGGACTCGGCGTCGTCGTAGTCCCAGAAGGGGCTGAGCTCGCCCCAGCCCGCGTCCCCGCGCAGCAGCACGCCGTCGCGGACGTCGAGGCCGCGGAAGCGGGTGCGTAGCGGCGTCGACCAGACGACGGGCGAGGGCACGGGACCGCGGGGCACGGTGCCAGCGTAGACGCCGTGCCGGCGTCGGCCCGGGTGCTGCTCTACGTCAGTCGGTGAACTCGCAGAGGTGCGGGTCGAAGTCCAGCGTCCCGATCACGCGCAGGGGGTCTTCCTGCGTGGAGCGATCACGGACGGCGGCGTCGTAGGCGTACAGGTCGTGTGAAGCGTCCCGATCGATCACTGCCGAGTCGAGCACCTCGCGGGTCAGCAGGTTGCTCATGTCTCTATGGTCCCGCCTCCGCCCGTGTGGACAGGCCATTGGCGTCGAAACACTTTGTGAATGTCGTCACAAGGCGCGGTGACCGTAGGCTGGGCGCCGTGAGCAGCCCCCTTCCGCCCCGTGTGTCCGAGACCTTCGACCCTTCCCGCTGGCGGCTCGTCCAAGGATTCGAGGACCTCACCGACCTCACGTACCACCGCGGTGTCGCCCGCAGCCCGGAGGGCGACCGCGACCTGCCCGTCGTCCGCGTCGCGTTCGACCGCCCCGAGGTGCGCAACGCGTTCCGGCCGCACACCGTCGACGAGCTCTACCGCGTCCTCGACCACGCCCGCATGACGTCCGACGTCGGGACCGTGCTGCTCACCGGCAACGGGCCGTCGGAGCGCGACGGCGGCTGGGCGTTCTGCTCGGGCGGCGACCAGCGCATCCGCGGCCGCTCCGGGTACCAGTACACGACCGCTCCCGACGGCGGCGGCGAGGTCGAGACGGCCGACGCCGTCGACCCGGCCCGTGCCGGCAGGCTCCACATCCTCGAGGTGCAGCGCCTGATCCGCACCATGCCCAAGGTCGTCATCGCCGTCGTCGACGGCTGGGCCGCGGGCGGGGGGCACTCGCTGCACGTCGTCGCCGACCTGTCCATCGCGTGCCGCGAGCACGCCCGCTTCAAGCAGACCGACGCCAACGTCGGCTCGTTCGACGGCGGCTACGGCAGCGCCTACCTCGCCCGCCAGGTCGGCCAGAAGCGCGCCCGCGAGATCTTCTTCCTCGCCCGCGAGTACTCCGCCGACGACGCCGAGCGCTGGGGCGCCGTCAACGAGGTCGCCGAGCACGCGTCGGTCGAGGACCTGGCGCTCGAGTACGCGGCGATCATCGCGACCAAGTCGCCGCAGGCCGTCCGGATGCTCAAGTTCGCGTTCAACCTGGCCGACGACGGCCTGATGGGCCAGCAGGTCTTCGCCGGCGAGGCGACCCGCCTGGCCTACCTCACCGACGAGGCCGTCGAGGGCCGCGACGCGTTCCTCGAGAAGCGCGACCCGGACTGGTCACGCTTCCCGTACGCGTTCTGAGCGAAGCCGGCGCCGGTCAGCCGACCGACCACGAGCCGCCCCGGTTCACGGGTACGGCGTGCACCCAGGTCGACCCCTGCTCCAGGAGCACCTGCGCGCCGTCGGGCCCCGTGACGACCAG
>CBINDH010000102.1:0-8486 GCA_966249365.1 uncultured Xylanimonas sp.
CCGCCCGGCGGCGCACGGCCGCCGACGTCCGCCGGTGGCGCCGTTACCTCGCCGACGAGCGCGCCGAGGCCGCCGTCTATCGCGACCTCGCGGGCCGCCGTACGGGCGAGGAGCGCGACATCCTGCTCGCGCTGGCCGCCGCCGAGGGCCGGCACGAGCAGCACTGGCTCGACCTCCTGGGCGACGACGTCGGCCGTCCGCTGCGCGGCGACCTGCGCACGCGCACCCTCGGCTGGCTGGCGCGCCGCTTCGGCGGCGTGTTCGTGCTCGCGCTCGCGCAGCGCGCGGAGTCGCGGTCGGCCTACGGCGACGACGCCGACGCGACCGCCGCCATGGCCGCCGACGAGCAGATCCACGAGGAGGTCGTGCGCGGCCTGGCGACGCGCGGCCGCAACCGGCTGTCGGGCACGTTCCGCGCGGCCGTGTTCGGCGCGAACGACGGCCTCGTCTCCAACCTCGCGCTGGTGCTCGGCATCGGAGCGTCGGGCGCGTCGCAGCAGACGGTGCTGCTCACGGGCCTGGCCGGCCTGCTCGCGGGCGCCCTGTCGATGGGCGCGGGCGAGTTCATCTCGATCCGTTCGCAGCGCGAGCTGCTCGAGGCGTCCACGCCGGCGCCGTCGGCGGCGCACGCCCTGCCGCACCTCGACGTCGACGCGAACGAGCTCGCGCTCGTCTACCGCGCGCGCGGCATGACTCCCGTCGACGCCCAGGACCACGCCGACCAGGTGCTGGCCCGCCTGGCGGCGGCGGGGACGACGTCGGGCGCGACGGAGGCGGACCTGCACGCGAACCACGCCGCCGAGGAGGCCGTGGGCGTCGCGGGCGACGACGACCTCGAGACGCACGGCACCGCGTGGGGCGCCGCCATCTCCTCCTTCTGCTTCTTCGCGTCGGGCGCGATCATCCCGGTCATCCCGTACGTGTTCGGCCTGCACGGGCTGGCGGCGGTCGCGATCGCGGCGGGTCTGGTCGGCGTGGCGCTGCTCGCCACGGGCGCGATCACGGGCCTGCTGTCGGGCACGTCGCCGCTGACCAGGGCGCTGCGTCAGCTCGCGATCGGGTTCGGCGCCGCAGCCGTCACCTACCTGCTCGGGCTCGCCTTCGGCACCACGGTGTCCTGACGGGAGACGACCCGCGATCCGTGGTCACAAACCGGACGTCCGGCCCTCTTCTGAGTGCGGGCGTGCGGTAGGGCGCAGGGGGCTCGATCGCACGTGACACGCGGCTGTCGGCGCCCGCCTCGCTGGTCCGGGGTGGGCGCCGGCGGTTCGCCAAGCGGTCTCAGCCCTCCGTGCCGCCGGTCAGGGAGGCGAGCGCGGCCTCGACGATGCGCTCGGGGGGCGCGGCGACGTCGATGCTGACGCCCGGCTCGTCGGGTCCCAGGGGCTCGAGGGTCGCGAGCTGGCTCGCGAGCATCTCGGGCTTCATGAAGTGCCCGGCGCGGGCCTCGATGCGCGCGGCGAGCAGCTCGGGGCTCCCGGTGAGGTGGACGAACCGCACGGGTCCGGCCTCGCGCAACAGGTCGCGGTAGGCGCGTTTGAGCGCGCTGCAGGGCACGACGGCGGCGCGCCCCGCGGCGTGCTGCTCGGCGAGCCAGTCGCGGATCGCGGCGAGCCAGGGGCGGCGGTCGGCGTCGGTCAGGGGCCGGCCGGCCGACATCTTGGCGACGTTCGCGGGGGAGTGGAAGTCGTCGCCCTCCGCGAAGACCGCGTCCAGCCGGAGCGCGAGCTGCGCTGCCACGGTGGTCTTTCCGGAACCCGCGACGCCCATGACGACGACGAGGGGCTGCGCTGCGGGGGTCTCCACGGCGCACAAAGGTACTACCTAACGCAAGGCCCCTAGGCTGGCCACCGTGACCGCGAACGTGCTGCACACGACGGTTCTCGACACCCTCGGGCGTCGGATCACCGGCGGTGACCTCCCCGAGGGCGCCGTGCTGACGCTCGAGGCCATCAGCCAGGAGTTCGGCGTCTCGCGCACCGTCGCCCGCGAGGTCATGCGGCTGCTCGAGGGGTACGGGCTCGTGCGGCCGCGACGCCGCATCGGCCTCGTCGTCCTGCCCATGGCCGACTGGCAGGTGCTGAGCCCCACCGTCATCGGCTGGCGTCTGCTCGGCGAGGGCCGTATCGACCAGCTCCGTTCCCTGACCGAGCTGCGCCGTGCCGTCGAACCGCTCGCCGCGGCGGGCAGCGCCCGGCACGCCACGCTCGAGGTCCGCGAAGAGCTGCTCGACATCGCCCGCCGCCTGCGCGAGCGCGGCGAGGCCGGGGAGGGCGACCACGAGGAGTTCCTCGGGCTCGACGTGCGCCTGCACGAGCTCATCCTGCGCTCCAGCGGCAACGAGCTGTTCGGCGCGCTGTCCGGTGTCGTCGCCGCCGTCCTGTCGGGCCGCACGGCCCTCGGGCTCATGCCGGCCTCCCCGCAGCCCGCGGCGCTCGACGCGCACGAGGCCGTCGCCCGCGCCGTCGCCGCCGGGGACGCGCGCGCCGCGCGGCGCGCGATGTCCGCCGTCGTCGCCGAGGTGCAGCACGCGCTCGACGACGTCGAGACCTAGACGCTCAACGCCTGCGGAGCTGCGGCAGCGCGACCACCGCGAGCACCGCGCACGCCCAGCCCGCGATCATCGCCACCCAGAACCCGCCGGACGACCCGACCGCGTCGATGCGCGTCCCCGCGAGCCACGAACCGAGCGCCGCGCCCGCACCGATCGACGTGCCCACCCAGGCCAGCCCCTCGGTCAGGCGGTTCGACGGCACCAGCGACTGGACCATCGCGTTGCCGTTGACGAGCGTGGGCGCGATCGCGAAACCCGTCAGCGACATCGCGATCGCGAGCGACAGCTTGGTGTGCGCGGTGAGGAACAGCGACACGCCCGCGGCGAGCACCGCCGTGCCGATCGCGAACCGCGTCGACAGCCGCGACGACCAGTGGACCGCCCCGTAGGCCAGCCCCGAGATCATCGACCCCAGCGCGAACGCCGCCAGCACCAGACCGGCCATCCCGCGCGCACCCTGCTCGGTCGCGAACGCCACCGTCGCGACGTCGACCGCGCCGAAGATGGTGCCCATCGCGAGGAACACGGCCGCCAGCGCCGGCATGCCGGGCGCGAGGATCACGGGGCGCCGGCTCTGGGTCGCGGCGGGCAGCTCCTCGACGATCGTCCCGTCGTCGGCGCGCGTCACGACGCGGACGTCCGACGACGCGGCGGCGTCGGCGGCCGCGAACCGGCGCACCGGCGGCTCCGTGGCGCGCTGCATGAGGAACACCAGCCCGCCGGCGAGCCCCACGACGGCCGCGACGATGAGCGCGCCCGACGAGATCACCGCCGTCGCCAGCACCGTCGCCACGATGGGGCCGACGATGAACGCCAGCTCGTCGACGGCCGCCTCGAGGGAGAACGCCGTGTGCAGGTCGCGCGGGTCGCGCAGCACATGGGTCCAGCGGGCACGCACGTACGCGCCGTACGAGCCCTGCGACGCGCCCGCGACCACCGCCAGCAGCATCAGCACCCACTCGGGGGCGCCCGCCGACGCGGCCCCGACCAGGCCGAGGAGCCCCGCCGTCGTCACCAGGAGCAGCGGCAGGAGCACCGCGCGCTGGCCGGCACGGTCGACGAACCGCGCGACCTGCGGCGACCCGAGGGCCTGCGCCACGACCAGCACCGCGGACACCCGGCCCGCGACGGCGTACGACCCCGTGGAGTCCTGCACCATGAGTACGGTGCCGATCGCGACCATCGCGTTCGGCAGGCGGGCGACCCCGCCCGCCGCGGAGAATGCCGCGGCCCCGGGCACACGAAGAACGTCGACGTAGGGATTGCGGCTCACCCACTGATTCTCTCAGCCGTGACCCAGGGTGCTCGCGGTACCGTTCGGCCATGACTCATCCGCCGGCTTCCGCAGATCAGTCGCCGGTGTGCGTCGTCGTCAACGTGCCCGAGCAGAACCGCTACGAGGCGCACCACCCCGAGACCGACCGCGTCATGGGCTGGCTCAACTACCGCATCGAGGGCACGGTCATGGTTATCCCCCAGACCGTCACCGTGCCGGAGTTCCGCGGCCGCGGCGTCGCGGGCACCCTCGCGCGACAGGCGCTCGAGGACGCGATCGACCGCGACCTCAAGGTCGACGCGCTGTGCTGGTACGTCGCCGAGTTCATCGAGCGCAACCCGCGGTACTTCAGTCTCCAGGTCTGAGAACGGTTGGACCGGACCCGCCGCGCGGGACACGATGTCCCCATGACAGAGGTCCGACCGCACGTGACCGTCTCCGACGACCCGTCCCGTCCCGCCTTCGTCGCGGTGCTCGACGACGGCACCGTCGCGGGCGGCGCCTACTACCACCGCCGCGGCACGGTCGTGACGTTCACGCACACCGAGGTCGACCCGTCGTTCGAGGGCCAGGGCATCGGCTCGCGCATCGCGGCCGAGGCGCTCGCCCAGATCCGCGCGGACGGCGAGACCGTCGTGCCGCTGTGCCCCTTCATCCGCGCGTACATGGCCAAGCACCCCGAGCACGACGACCTGCTCGCGGGGCCGACCGACCTCGGCACCCGCACGGCCGGCCCTACCGCGGCGGGGGAGTGACGGGGTGCGGGTCGAGCAGGCCGACGTCGTCGTCGTCGGCGGAGGTGCCGCGGGGCTGAGCGCGGCGCTCGCGGCAGTCGAGTCGTTCGCCGCCGCGGGCCGCGACGACGCCGTCGTCGCGCTCGTGTCGAAGGTCTACCCGATGCGGTCGCACACCGTCGCCGCCGAGGGCGGCGCGGCGGGCGTCGTGCCCGGCGGGGTCGACACGGCCGAGCAGCACGTCGCCGACACTCTCCGCGGCGGCGCCGGCCTGGGGCACGACGACGCCGTCCGCTTCGTCGTCGACCGTGCACCCGCCGAGCTCGCCCGGCTGGAACGCCTCGGCATGCCGTGGTCGCGCACCGAGGACGGGGCGCCGGCCATCCGCCGCTTCGGCGGCATGACGAACCCGCGCACGTGGTTCGCCGCCGACAAGACCGGCTTCCACCTGCTCCACACGCTGTTCCAGACGTCGCTGCGCGAGACGTCGATCCGCCGCTACGACGAGCACGTCGTCCTCGACCTGCTCCTCACCCCCGTTCCGGCCGAGCCTGCCGAAACCGCTCCCGGCCCCCAGCGAGCCGCCGGCGTCGTCGCCTACGACCAGCAGCGCGGCGAACCCGTCACCCTGCTCGCCCCCGCCGTCGTCCTCGCGACCGGCGGCTACGCGCGCGCCTGGGGCACCTCCACGAACGCGGGCATCGTCACGGGCGACGGGCTGACCCTTGCGCTGCGCGCGGGCCTGCCGCTGCGCGACCTCGAGATGGTCCAGGTGCACCCCACGTGCCTGCCGGGCAGCGGCATCCTCATCACCGAGGCGGCCCGCGGCGAGGGCGGGGTCCTGCTCGACGCCGCCGGGTCGCGCTACCTCGCGGACTACGGCCTCGGGCCGGAGACCCCGGTGGGCGCGCCCCAGCCGCGGCAGATGGAGCTCGGCCCGCGCGACAAGCTCTCCCAAGCCTTCTGGCACGCCGACCGCGACGGGCGCACGATCCCCACGCACGACGGCGGCGTCGTCCACCTCGACCTGCGCCACCTCGGCAAGGCGACCATCGACGAACGCCTCCCGCTCGTCGCGGGTCTCGCCCGGCGCTTCGCGGGCGTCGACCCGGTCACCGACCCGATCCCCGTGCGGCCGGCCGCGCACTACACGATGGGCGGCATCGTCACGACGCCGCAGGGCCAGGTGCTGTCCGCCACCGGGGAGGCGGTCACGGGGCTCTTCGCCGCCGGCGAGTGCGCGTCCACGGGCCTGCACGGGGCGAACCGGCTGGGCTCCAACTCGCTCGTGGAGACCCTCGTCGTCGGGCGGGCGGCGGGGGCGCTCGCGGCGTCGACGCCTGTCGCCCCGGAGGACGCCGGCATCGTCGACCACGCCCGCGACCGCGCCGACCACTGGCTCGCGATGCGGGGCCACGGCACCGAGTCGCCCGCCGCCATCCGCCGCGAGCTGGGCGCCGTGCTCGACGCCGAGGTCGGTATCTTCCGCACCGCGGAGGGGCTGGCCCGCGCTTCCGCGGTGCTCGACGGGCTCGCCGAGCGCTACGCCGACGTCCGCGTCGCCGACACCGCCGCCGTCTTCAACACCGACTGGACCCAGGCCCTCGAGCTCGGCGCCATGCTCACCGTCGCCCGCGGGGCCGTCGCGGCCGCCGCCGGCCGCACCGAGTCCCGCGGCGCCCACCAGCGCCGCGACCACCCGCAGACCGACGACGTCGCCCGGCACAGCCTGGTCACCCTGTCGGTGGACGGCGCCCTCGTCGTCGGGTGGCAGGAGGTCGGCGCCGGGAACCCGGCATCCACCACCCCCTCGCCGTCGGACCCCCGGAAGGCCACCGCATGACCGAGCGGACGCTGCGCGTCACCGTGACCCGGCAGGAGCCGGGCGAAGCGCCCCGCGACGAGACCTTCGACGTCCCGTTCGACGACCGCACCACCGTCCTCGACGCGCTCGACTGGATCAAGGACACCAGCGCGCCGTCGCTGACCTTCCGCTGGTCGTGCCGCATGGGCGTGTGCGGGTCCTGCGGCGTGATGGTCAACGGCCGCCCCGTGCTGGGCTGCGAGACGACCGTCGCCGGGTACCGCACGACCGGCATCACCGTCGGTCCGATGGCCCACGCGACGGTCCAGCGCGACCTCGCCGTCGACACCGACGAGTTCCTCGCCAAGCTCCGCGGCGTCAGCCCCTGGATGCTGCCCGCACCTGCCGCCGCCCCTGCCGCCGCCCCCGCCTCCGCCGCCGCCTCCGAGACCGGCGACGGCCCGGCCACCGTCGACGTCCTCGCCGTGCACTCCCAGACCCCCGGCGAGGTCGAGGCGTACAAGGGCCTCTCGCAGTGCATCGACTGCATGCTCTGCTACGCCGCCTGCCCTGTGCTCGACGACGTCGTCGGCTTCACCGGCCCCGCCGCGATCGCGACGGCCCGCCGTTGGGACCTCGACACGCGCGACGACGGCAACGCCACCCGCTTCGAGGCGCTCGCCGAGAACGAGCTGGGCATCTGGCCGTGCACCCAGGTCGGGGCGTGCACGCGCGCGTGCCCGAAGGGTGTGGACCCGGCGCGCGCGATCGCCGCGTACCAGCGCGAGGCGATGGGCGGCTGAGCGGCCAGGCGCGGCGGCGATCCGGTGGCGCGGCGGCGGCTGGAGTCGGTGGCGCGGATCGGCCTGGCGGCGAGAACCCAAAACGGGGTGAGGCCGCACTCCCGGCCGGTTAGCGTGACCCGGTGACCACCGCACACGAACTCCTCGCCGCCTACGACGACCAGCTGCGCGGGCCGAGCGAGACGCCCGGAGCCATCGCGGTCGAGACCCTCGGGCCGCTGCGCATCGCGACCTTCGCGGCGGGCCACCGGTTCATCTCGTACCGCAGCCTGGCCGCCCCGGACGGCACTCCGGCCGACGCGCAGTCCGTGCGGGAGCTCGTCGCGGCGGCCGCCGAGCGGGTCCGCGCCGACGCCGAGGCGCTCGAGGTGGAGTGGAAGACCCGCGCCCACGACCACGCCCCGGGCCTGGCCGACGCCCTGGTCGAGCACGGCTTCCAGCCTGAGGACGAGGAGTCGATCATGATCGGCGAGGCGCGCCTCCTGGCCGTCGACGTCCCGCTGCCCGACGGCGTGACCCTGCGCCGCATCACGAGCGAGGCGGACGTCCGCGCGATGTCCGCGATGGCGGACGAGGTGTTCGGCGACCCGCCCAGCGACCGGCACGCCGACGACGTCCTGCGCCGTCAGCGGCTCGACCCGGCGATGGAGCTGTGGGTAGCCGAGGCGGACGGCGTCATGGTCTCGGCGGGCCGCCTGGAGCCCGTCCCCGGAACGGACTTCGCCGGCATCTGGGGCGGCTGCACCCGCCCCGAGTGGCGCGGCCGGGGCATCTACCGCGCGCTGACGGCGGCGCGGGCCCGTTCGGCGATCGCGGCTGGCAAGCGCTACATCAACAGCGACTCGACGGAGTACTCCCGCCCGATCCTGGAACGCAGCGGCTTCCTCCGCGTCTCGACGACGACCCCGTACGTCTGGCGCCGCTGACGCCGGCAGACCCGCTGCGCTGGGCAAACCCGCTGCGCTGTGCAAACTCGCTGCGCTGTGCAAACTCGCTGCGCTGTGCAAACCCGCTGCGCTGTGCAGACCAGCTGCGCTGCAAACCGCTGACTTCGGCAACCCGCTGCCGCTCGGCAAACCGCTGACTTCGGCAACCCGCTGCCGCTGGGCAAACCGGCTGCGCTGTGCAAACCCGCTGGGTGCGGCAACCCCGCGGGCTCCCGCACCGGCCTCGCTAACTGCGGCAAACCCGCAGGTTCTCGCACACCTGACGCGTCTGGGCGCCGATGTCGCCCACGCCGACGATCTCGCCGCGCTCGTTCTTTGCCGTCAGGCCCGAGACGAACACGAGCTTGCCGGGACGGGCCGTCGTGACC
>CBINDH010000103.1:0-8396 GCA_966249365.1 uncultured Xylanimonas sp.
AGAACTTGGGGCCGCACATCGAGCAGAAATGGGCCGTCTTGGCCGGCTCGGCGGGCAGCGTCTCGTCGTGGAACGCCTCAGCCGTCGCAGGGTCGAGCGACAGCCCGAACTGGTCCCGCCACCGGAACTCGAACCGCGCCTTGGACAGGGCGTCGTCGCGGTCCCGCGCCCCGGGGTGTCCCTTCGCGACGTCGGCCGCGTGCGCGGCGATCTTGTACGTGATGACGCCCGTCTTGACGTCGTCACGGTCGGGCAGGCCCAGGTGCTCCTTCGGGGTGACGTAGCAGAGCATCGCCGTGCCGTACCGCGCGATCTCGGTGGCGCCGATCGCCGAGGTGATGTGGTCGTAGCCGGGCGCGATGTCCGTCACGAGCGGGCCGAGCGTGTAGAAGGGCGCTCCCCCGCACAGCTCCTGCTGGCGCTCGACGTTCTCGCGCACCAGGTGGAACGGGACGTGGCCCGGCCCCTCGACCATCACCTGCACGTCGTGCTCCCAGGCGCGGCGGGTCAGCTCGGCCAGCGTGTCCAGCTCGGCGAGCTGGGCCGCGTCGTTCGCGTCTGCGAGCGAGCCCGGACGCAGCCCGTCGCCGAGCGAGAAAGCGACGTCGTACCGGGCGAAGATCTCGCACAGCTCGTCGAAGTGCTCGTAGAGGAAGTTCTCGCGGTGGTGCCCCAGGCACCACCCGGCGATGATCGATCCGCCGCGCGAGACGATGCCCGTGACGCGGCCCGCGGTCAGCGGCACGTAGCGCAGCAGGACGCCCGCGTGGATCGTCATGTAGTCGACGCCCTGCTCGCACTGCTCGACGACGGTGTCGCGGAACACCTCCCAGGTCAGGGCCTGGTGGTCGCCGCCGACCTTCTCGAGGGCCTGGTAGATCGGCACCGTGCCGATCGGCACGGGCGAGTTGCGCAGGATCCACTCGCGGGTGGTGTGGATGTCGTCGCCGGTCGAGAGGTCCATGACGGTGTCGGCGCCCCAGCGGGTCGCCCACTCGAGCTTGGCGACCTCCTCGCGGATCGACGACGTCACCGCGGAGCTGCCGATGTTCGCGTTGACCTTCACGGTGAACGCCCGGCCGATGATCATCGGCTCCGACTCGGGGTGGTTGACGTTCGCGGGGATGATCGCCCGCCCCGCGGCGACCTCGGAGCGGACGAGCTCGACGTCGCAGCCCTCGCGCAGCGCGACGAACCGCATCTCCGGGGTGACGACGCCGCGCCGGGCGTAGTGCATCTGGGTGACCGCGCGACCGGCTCGGGCACGCAGCGGCGGGCGGGTGCCACCGCCCCACTCCTCGCTCGCGGTCCCCCGCCGGACGGCGGCCCGGCCGTCGTCCTGCAGCTCACGCGCGCGGCCGGTGTACGTCTCGACGTCGCCGCGATCCTCGACCCACCCGGCTCGCAGCGCGGGCAGTCCCTGGGTGGGGTCGGAACCCGGACCGGCGGTGCGGTACACGGTCACGGGGTCGTTGGGCCGCCCGTCGGGCGAGGGGTCGAGCGTGATCCGGGTGACCGGGACGCGGATGCCGTGCTCCTCGTCCACGAGGTGGTCGAGCGTGTGCGTCGGGTAGTTCTCGGTTCTCTGGGCAGCGGACAGCGCAACCATCTCCATCTTCCTTCGCCGGCATGACCCGGACAGGTTCAGACGGTGCTCGGGCGGCGTCAGCCCGATCTCAGCCCCTTGCCGTGGGGCACCCGTGGGATCGGGGCGAACCTACCGCAGGTGGTGGAAGTGGTCGAGAGGGCCCCGCCCAGATCCCACGCCGAGCGCCTCGCCGTGCTCGATCGCTCCCGCGAGCCACGTCTTGGCCCGGGTCAGTGCGTCGGGCCACGACAGCCCGCCGGCCGCGAGGGTCGCGAGCGCCGAGGACAGCGAGCAGCCCGTGCCGTGCGTGCTCGTCGCGTCCACGCGACGGCCCCGGACCACCGTCACCGACGTCGGGGTGACGATCGCGTCGGGGCACTCGTCTCCCGTGAGGTGGCCACCCTTGAGCAGCACGGTGGTCCCTGTCCGTCCGGCCAGCTCGTGCGCCTGCCCGACGGCGGAGTCCCAGCCGGCGGCCACGGACTCCCCGCAGAGCACCGCGAGCTCGGGGATGTTCGGGGTGACCAGGTCGACACGCGAGCACAGCTCCCGCAGCGCGTCGACGGTGCCCCGGGCGGCGACGCCGTCGTCGAGCAGCCGCGCTCCCGTGCGCGACTCGCTCGTGGCTCCCAGCACGGGGTCGAGCACGACGACGGGCGGGCGGACGTCGTCGAGCCAGCCCGCGACGACATCGGCGAGCGTTGCGGAGTGCAGCAGGCCGAGCTTGACCGCGTCGATCGTGACGTCGTCGCTCACGGCCCTGAGCTGTGCGGCGAGGAACTCCGGCGGCGGGACGTGGACCGCGCGCACGCCGTGGGTGTTCTGGGCGACCAGGGCCGTGACCACCGCCATCCCGTACCCGCCGTGCGCGGCGACCGACTTGAGGTCGGCCTGGATGCCGGCCCCGCCGGTGGGGTCGGTGCCCGCGACCGCGAGGACGCGGGGCGGTCTCGTCGCGCCGGCACCGTCCATGGCGGCATCCTCGCAGGCGGCAGCCGTGTTCGCTCAGAGCGAACAGGGTCCC
Organism: uncultured Xylanimonas sp.; assembly: GCA_966249365.1. Lineage (GTDB taxonomy): Bacteria > Actinomycetota > Actinomycetes > Actinomycetales > Cellulomonadaceae > Xylanimonas. Next base: position 2,613 of record CBINDH010000103.1, read on the forward strand.
GGTACCGCGCCCGGCGGCCTCTGTATCCGTATGGCGCTCATCTCCACCGACGCCGAGTACCGCGCTCTCGTCAGTTCCTGCACCGTCCACCTGCCCGGCGACCCGGGGTACGACGACGCCCGCACGCCGTGGAACCTCGCCGTCGACCAGCGACCCGCCGCCGTCGCCGAGCCGCACGACGCGTCCGAGGTCGCAGCCGTCGTCCGTGCCGCACGCGACGCCGGGCTGCGGGTCGCACCGCAGACCACCGGGCACGGCGCCGCCGCGCTCGCCGCGCACGGCCTCGACGACGTCGTCCTCGTGCGGATGCACCGGATGCGGGGCGTCGAGGTCGACCCGGTGCGGCGGGTGGTCCGCGCCCAGGGCGGCAGCCTGGCGGCCGACGTCGTCGAGGCCGCCGCGCGGCACGGGCTCGCCGTCCTGCACGGATCGGCTCCCGACGTCGGGTTCACCGGGCTCGCCCTGGGCGGCGGTCACTTCGTCTACGGACGCAAGCTCGGGCTCACCGCCAACAGCGTCGTCGCGGTCGAGCTCGTGACCGCCGACGGCGACCTCCTCCGTGCGACCGCGAACGAGAACCCGGACCTGTTCTGGGCCGTGCGCGGCGGCGGCGGGAGCTTCGGCATCGTCACCGCGCTCGAGGTCGCCGCGTTCCTCCTGCCCGACGTCCACGCCGGCCTGATGATGTGGGACGCCTCGCACGCCCGCCGCGTCGTCCGGGCCTGGGCCCGGTGGGCACCCGACGCACCCGACGAGATCACCACGATCCTGCGCCTGCTGCGCGTGCCGCCGCTGCCGGAGGTGCCCGGCCTCCTGCGCGGCCGCCACGTCGCCGTCCTCGACGGCGCCGTCCTCGACACCGACGTGCGCGCCGCGGAGCTCCTCGCACCCCTGCGCGCGCTCGACCCCGAGATCGACACGTTCACGCGTGCGCCCGCGGCGTCGGTCGCGCGCCTGCACCTCGACCCGGAGGGGCCCACGCCGTCGGTGTCGGCGACCGGGTCGCTCGACACGCTGCCCGACGACGCCGTCGACTCCCTGCTCGCCGCGTGGGAGCGCACGCCCGGGCTGCTGGAGGCCGAGCTGCGCCAGCTCGGCGGGGCGCTCGGCCGGTCGCCCGACGGCGCCGGAGCGCTCTCACGGCTCCCCGGCCAGTTCCTCGCCTTCGTCGTGGGCACCGCCCGGACCCGCACCGACGCCGTCCACGTCCGCAGCGACGCCCAGGCCGTCATCACCGCGCTCGCCCCGTGGCTCACCGGCCGCCAGCACCTCGGGTTCGCCGACGCCGCCGTCGACACGCGGACCGGCTACGACCCTCACGCCTGGGCGCGACTCCTCGCGATCCGCGAGCAGGTCGACCCCCGGCGGCTGTTCGCCGCCAACCACCCCGTCAGGTGACCGGCGGACGCTCGCCAGGACCACCCGGTCCACGGCCCAGACGGCCGCGAGCGCCGCACCCGCCCAGGGGTGGCCGAGCGCCCACAGCGCGGCGCCGCACCCACCGAAGAGGACCGCCTCGACGGCGACGCGGATGCCGCGCGAGCTCTTGTACGGTGCGCGCGGGGAGAGGAAGGCGGCCCAGACGACGGCGACGGCGACCACGGCGCACGCGGCGACGACCCCCCGCTGCCACCCGCCGTCCGACGCTCGGTACACGGAGTAGCCGACGCCCACGAAGAGCGCGATCTCGATCAGGAACCGAGCAAGAAGTGCCACGCCGCGCACCGTCGCCGCGGAACCCGTCTGAGCGGGCCCGAGGTCGGGATCAGGCTGCCCCATCGCAGTCATGGACGCGACCGTACCCTGTGCCTGACCTGCACAGAAGTGCCTGTACGGTCGTGCCCCATGATGGGCGGACACCATGCAGCTTCGGGGGCGGCGGCCTGGGTCGCCCTCACCGCGAGCACACCGATCGCACTCGGCCTCTACCCCGTGTCGGAGGTCGGCATCATGACCGGCGCGCTGGTGTGCGCGGGTGCCGCGCTGCTGCCCGACGCCGACCACCACTCGGGCACCATCGCGCACTCGCTGCCGCCCGTCTCCGAGGGTGTGGCGCGGGGGATCGCGGCCGTCTCGGGCGGCCACCGCGGGGGCACCCACTCGCTGCTCGGGATCGCGGTGTTCACGGCGCTGGCCTGGCTGGCCGGACGGGTCACGTTCACCACGGAGACGTTCGGCTCGGTGCTGATCGGTCCCGGCATCGTCGCGGTGCTCCTCGTCTCCTTCGCCCTGCGCGCGCTGAAGATCACCCGCACGGGCACCGCCTGGTCGTGGCTCGCCTCCGTCACGCTCGCCACGCTCATCGCCATCTACGCGCCCGAGGAGTGGTTCTGGATGCCGTTCTGCGTCGGGCTCGGCTGCGTGGTGCACGTGATCGGCGACCTGCTCACCACCCGGGGTGTGCCGCTGCTGTGGCCGCTGCGGCTCCGCTCGCCACGCTGGGTGCGCCGCTACCGGGCGCTGCCGTTCGACGACGTGTGGCGGTCCGGCGGCAACGTCGCGCTGCCGCTGCTCGGCGACGCCGGGTCGTGGCGCGAGTGGCTCGTCATGACGCCCGTCAGCGTGTACGCGCTCGTCGGCGTCGGCTGGGCCGCGCTCGACCTGCTCGGAGTCGACACGCTCGCGATCTGGGACGCCTCGGCCACGTGGTTCATGACGACGACGGCCACCCTGCTCGGCGCCTGACACCGGTTGACCGCACGAGCCAACCGTGGGCACCGTGGGCCTGTGCCCGAGGACGCCTCCCAGACGGCCTCCACCGCGACGTGGCGGTGGGCGCTGGCGGGCGCCGTCGCGGCGGGGCTCGTCGTCTCCGGCGCGCTGGCCGCGTACGCGGAGCGGCATCCCGGTGACGAGGCACCCCTGTTCACGCTGTGGTTCGGCTCGATGGTCGCGGCCAAGACCGCTCTGGCGACCGGCGCCGCGGCCCTGGTGGTCGTGCAGCTCGGCTCGGCCGTCGCGATGTACCGCGGGGGTCCGGGCTGGGTCTCGTGGCTGCACCGCTGGAGCGGTGTCGGAGCGTTCGCGCTGATGGCGCCCGTCGCGTTCGCGTGCGTGTGGTCGCTCGGGTTCGAGGACGACTCGCCGCGGGTGCTGGCCCACTCGGTGGCGGGCTGCGCGCTGTTCGGCGTGTTCACGGTCAAGATGCTCGCCCTGCGGGTACGCGCCCTGCCGGGCTGGGTGCTGCCCGTCCTCGGTGGCCTGGTGGCGACGCTGCTCGCGCTCGCCTGGTCGACGTCGGGGCTGTGGTACCTGCTCGAGGAGGGGCTGTGAGCGAGGACGACGTCGACCGCCGGTCGGTCCTCATCGGCATCGGTGTCGCGATCGTCGCCGGTGTCGGGGGGTTCGCGGGCTTCGCCGCGGCCGGCCCGACGCCGGGCGACGACGACCGCACCCGCGACGACCGGCGCGACGACGACCGGGACGACGACCGCGGGTACGACGACGACGGCGACCGCTCCGGCTCGAACAGAGGCCGGGGCTGATGCGCCGGCCCTGGTGGCACCACCTGCCGACGTGGGTGCTGATCGCGCTGGCCGCCGCCACCGCGGGGGCGATGATCGCGGGTCTGCGCGTCTGAGGACGCCCGGCAGCCGGATATTAGCTGGCGCGCCGTCCGGGACCCGTGTCAGCATCGGCGCGTTCGCTCACCGTGCTCAGCACACCGTTCGAAGGGAGGCCCCGGCCATGACCGTCGTCGTTCTCGCCTGCCTCCCTCGCTGCCGCTGAGCACGCCGTAGCGCCTCCGGGAGGCAGGGCGTCCACGCCCAGTTCCCTCCCAAGGAGACCCCATCATGTCCCTGACGGACACGTCCGACCTGCTTGACCTGCCTGCGCCCGGCACCCGGTGGTCCACCTGGACCTCGGTCGCCAAGGGTCAGCGCGGCCCCCAGCCCTACCCCTCCTGGATCGTCACCGCGGCGGCCGCGCTCGACCACGAGCTCGGCATCCTCAAGACGGGCAAGGAGGCCGACGTCCACCTCATCGAACGCTCGATCCCCGACGGCGAGGCGCCGCACCACGCCGCCCGCTGGTCACTGCTCGCCGCGAAGCGGTACCGGGGCAGCGAGCACCGCCAGTTCACACGCGACGACTCGTACTCCGAGGGCCGCAAGGTCCGACGGTCACGCGACCAGCGCGCGGCCGAGAACCGCAAGTCCGAGTTCGGCCGCTCCGTGCGCGCCGCCCACTGGGCGCAGGTCGAGTTCGACGCCCTGTGCGCGCTCTACGAGGCGGGCGCTCCCGTCCCGTACCCCGTCCAGATCGACGGCACGGAGATCCTCCTGGAGTTCGTCGGGCACCAGTCCGACGACGGGTCGTGGGTCGCGGCGCCGCGGCTCGCCCAGGCACGACCGACCCGCGAGGTCCTCGAGGGGTACTTCGAGCAGGTCCGGGACGCGATGGGGATCTTCGCCCGGCTCGGCTGGGCGCACGGCGACCTGTCGCCGTACAACGTCCTCGCGGACGGCGAGCGCCTCGCGATCATCGACGTGCCCCAGGTCGTCGATCTCGCGGCGAGCCCGTTCGCCGTCGAGTTCCTGCACCGCGACTGCGTGAACATGTGCGCGTGGTTCACGGCGCGCGGCCTCGACGTCGACGCCGACGGGCTGTTCGCCGAGGTCTACGCGCAGGCCTGGTAGCCGGCGCTCAGCGGGAGGCCGGGTCGGCGCGACCCGGCCTCCTGCCCGCCCGCGTCAGGATCCGCCCCAGCCGGCGCAGCGCGTCCCTCAGCTCGTCGCCCTCGACGACGTCGAGCTCGAGCCCCAGCAGGGCGACCCAGCGGGCCAGCACGTCCGGGTCGTCCCCTCCGACGTCGAGCATGCAGGCGTCCTCCCCCACCGGGACGGGTGTCATCGGCACCGGCAGCCGCTCGGCCACCACCTCGGCCGGCGCGTGCACGAGGATCCGCGCCCGGTACGCCCACGTCGCCGAACCCACCGACCGTCGCACCCGGTCGATCGGGTCCTCGGGCGGCTCGCGCGGCGTGAACCGGGTGCCCGTGGGCGGGCGCGGCTCCATCCTGTCGACCCGGAACACCCGCCAGTCCGCCCGGTCGAGATCCCACGCGGCCAGATACCAGCGCGACCCCCAGACGACGAGACGGTAGGGCTCGACGTGCCGCGTGGAGGGCGAGCCGTCGTGCCGCACGTAGCCGAAGCGCAGGCGTTCGTGCCCGCGGACGGCGGCGGCCGCGGCTCCCAGCATCGCGGGGTCGACCTGCGGCGCGGGCGGCTCGCTCCCCGACGCGCTCCCCGGCAGCCACGCGGTCGCGTGACGCACGGCCTCGACCCGGTGCCGGAGCGGTGACGGCAGCACCTGCTCGAGCTTGGCGAGGGCCCGCAGCGACGCCTCCTCCAGACCGGGCGTGCCCCCGCCGACGCCGGCGCGCAGGCCCGCCGCGACGGCGACGGCCTCGTCGCCGTCGAGCACCAGCGGCGGGAGCATCGCACCCCTGCCGAGCCGGTAGCCGCCCGCGACCCCGGGCCGTGACCGCACCGGATAGCCCAGCTCGCGCAGCCGAGCGACGTCGGCCCGCACCGTGCGCGTGCTGACGCCGCAGCGTCGCGCCAGCTCGGCGGCGGTCCAGTCCGGGCGGACCTGCAGGAGCGTCAGCTCCTCGAGCAGGCGCGCCGACGTCGTGAGCACCCCTCGATACTGATCCTGAATGCGGAAGCAAACCAGCCGCGATGGTTCGTAGCGTCGAGGAATGAAGACGAACACCGACGCCTCGGTCCAGCCCTTCGAGATCCACGTGCCGCAGGAAGACCTCGACGACCTGCACGA
>CBINDH010000104.1:0-8381 GCA_966249365.1 uncultured Xylanimonas sp.
AGATCGAGGGCGAGATGGGCGACAGCCACGTCGGCCTCCAGGCCCGCCTCATGTCCCAGGCGCTGCGCAAGATCACCGGTGCGCTCAACGCGTCGGGCACCACGGCGATCTTCATCAACCAGCTCCGCGAGAAGATCGGCGTGTTCTTCGGCTCCCCGGAGACCACGACCGGTGGCAAGGCGCTCAAGTTCTACGCCTCGGTGCGCATGGACATCCGCCGCATCGAGACGCTCAAGGAGGGCACGGACGCCGTCGGCAACCGCACGCGCGTCAAGGTCGTCAAGAACAAGATGGCCCCGCCCTTCAAGCAGGCCGAGTTCGACATCCTCTACGGCGTGGGCATCTCGCGCGAGGGTGGCCTCATCGACATGGGTGTCGACCACGGCCTGGTCCGCAAGAGCGGGTCGTGGTTCACCTACGAGGGCGACCAGCTCGGGCAGGGCAAGGAGAACGCGCGCAAGTTCCTGCGCGACAACCCCGACCTCGCCAACGAGATCGAGAAGCGCATCAAGGAGAAGCTGGGCATCGGCGCCCGGGTCGACGCCCCGGCGGACGACCTCGCGGCCGGCGCAGCGCTGCCCGAGGGCGCCGAGGCCGCACCGGTCAAGGCGTCCGCCAAGGGCAAGAAGGCTCCGTTCTGATGGAGGACCTCCCGGGGTCGTACCTCCCCGGGGCGGAGCGAGGAGACGCGGGGGGCGGTCGCGGCGCGGGGAAGCGTCGCGGCCGCTCCCGCCGTTCGGGGTGGGGGACCGAGGGGGATGGGGAGCGTCCGCGGGAGCGGGCCCCGCGCACGTCGGTCGCCGAGCGGCTCGACGGCGGGGAGCTCACCACAGAGGAGGCGGTCGAGCTCGCCCGCGAGACGGTGCTGCGCATCCTCACGGCCGCGCCCAAGAGCCGTCGCGAGCTCGAGCAGTCGCTGGCTCGCAAGGGCTACCCCGAGCACGTGGCCACCGCGGTGCTGGACCGGTTCGACGAGGTCGGCCTGATCGACGACGCCGAGTACGCGCAGATGGTCGTGCGGACCCGCCATTCCGAGCGCGGCCTGGCCCGGCGGGCGATCGCCGTCGAGCTGCGCCGGCGCGGCATCGACGACGACACGGCCGGCGAGGCGCTGCAGCAGGTCGACGACGAGGACGAGGCCGCGGCGGCGCAACGCCTCGCGCACAAGCTCGTGGCCCGCACCCGCGGCCTCGAGCGCGACGCGCGCGTCAGGCGAGCGGCGTCGGCCCTGGCCCGCAAGGGCTACGGACCGGGCCTCGCGTTCGCGGCCGTCAAGGAGGCGCTGGCGGCCGAGGGCGAGGAGACCGACGACCTGCCCGACCTGGAGTAGTCAGGCCCGCGCGTAGCGCTCGGCGAGGCCGCGCAGCAAGGGCCGGAGCTCGGCGGGTGACTCGACCGTGAAGTCCATGCCGAGCATGCCGATGTACGCGGCGATGGTGTCGAGCGAGTCGGCGCCCGTGGCCAGGATCGACGTCGTCGGTGTGACGGCCTCGACCATGCCGACGGTCGGGTTGATCCGGTCGATGACCGCCTGGGCCGGCGCGTCGACCCGCAGGCGGGCGTGCACGCGCCACCCGCTGGTCGCGACGCGCCGCATGGTGAAGTCCGTGTAGTCCCCGCCGGGGATCGCGACGGGGGAGAATCGGCGGCCCGTCCGCATGCGCGGGGTGATCCAGTCGGCACGGTAGACGTCCCAGGTGTCCTCGCGCGGGTCACGTCCGACCAGGTACCAGCGGCGCTGCCACGCGAGGAGGCGGTACGGCTCGACGAGCCGCGGCGTGTCCTGGTACTCGAACCGGAGCCACTCGGTGTCGTGGATGGCCGTCGCGACGGCGCGCAGCACTGCCGGGTCGACGAGCGGGTCGGGTGCGTCGGTCCCGACGTTCTCGGGCGGGTGGTCGACGACGGTCGCGAGAGCGTCGACGGTCGGACGCAGCCGTGACGGCAGCACTTGCTCGAGCTTGGCGAGCGCGCGGGCGCTGGCGGCGTCGAGGCCGGCGACCCCCTTGCCGGCGCGCAGCCCGATCGCGACGGCGACCGCCTCCTCGTCGTCGAGGAGCAGCGGGGGGAGCTTGCCGCCCGCGCCCAGCCGGTAGCCGCCCAGCGGTCCCCGGACGGCGTCCACCGGGTAGTCGAGCCGTCGGAGCCGGTCGATGTCGTGGCGCACCGTGCGGGTCGTGACGCCGAGCCGGTCGGCGAGCTCGGTGCCGCTCCACGTCGGCCGGGACTGAAGCAGACCGAGCAGAGCGAGGAGCCGCCCGGACGTGTCGGTGGTGGACATCACATTCCTCCGGCTCAAGCGGAACGATCCTGTCCTATAGCGACCATAGCGTCATCCCTATGACGAACACCGACGTCCGACCCTTCCGCATCGAGATCCCCGAGACCGAGCTGGACGACCTGGCCCGACGTCTCGAGCACACCCGCCTCCCGCAGCCCGCCCCGGGCGACACGTGGGACCACGGGACGCCGAACCACTACCTCCAGGAGGCCGTCGACGCCTGGCGCGCGTTCGACTGGCGAGCCGTCGAGGAGCGGCTCAACTCGTACCCGCACTTCATCACCGAGGTCGACGGCCAGCCGATCCACTTCATCCACGTCACCTCGCCCCACCCGGACGCGACGCCGCTGCTCCTGGCGCACACATACCCGGGCTCGTCGGTCGACTACCTGGACATGATCGACCGGCTCACCGACCCGGTCGCCCACGGCGGGCGCGCCGAGGACGCGTTCGACGTCGTCGTGCCGGACGCGCCGGGCTTCGGCTTCTCGAACCCGGTGCCGGACCGCGGGTGGACCCTGGCCCGGGTCGCCCGTGCGTACGACACGCTCATGCGCCGCCTCGGGTACACGCGCTACGGGGTGCACGGCTCCGACAACGGCGCGATGGTGGCCCGTGCGCTGGGCGTGCTGGCACCCGAGGGGTTCCTGGGGCTGCACGTGCAGCAGCTCTTCTCGTTCCCCTCGGGCGACCCGGCCGAGTTCGAGCGGCTCGAACCGCAGGACTTCGCGGCCCTCGAGCACATGAAGTGGTTCCAGAAGGTCGGCGGGTACAACACGATGAACGCGAGCCGCCCGCAGACCGTGGCCGTCGGGCTCAGCGACTCGCCCGTCGCGCTGCTCGCCTACAGCGAGCTGTACAACTCGTTCGGCAACGGCACGTCCCTGGTCCCGCTCGACGCGATCCTCCTGGAGGTGAGCGTCAGCTGGTTCACCAACGCGGCCGCGGGCATGAGCCGGGCCTACTACGAGAACGCCGAGGCGGCCGACGAGCAGGCGGCGGTCAACGCGTCCCCGACGGGCGTCGCCGTGTTCGCGGACGACTTCCAGACGATCCGCGTCTTCGCGGAACGCGACAACCCGAACATCGTCCACTGGAGCCGGTTCGAGCAGGGCGGCCACTTCGCCGCGCTCGAGCTCCCCGACGTCCTCGCCGACGACATCACCGCGTGGTCGAGCCGGCCGAGCCGCGTCGAGCCGCGTCGAGCCGGCCGAGCCGGCCGCGTCGCGTCGAGCCGCGTCGAACCGGCCGAGTCGCGCAGACGCCGCGGGCGGCGCCTACGCCTCGGCGGCGACCCCGCGCGTGACGGCGAGCGACGGTCCGATGCCCTGGCCGGCCTCGGTCTTGCCCGAGGTCCGCGACGAGAGCCGCCGCGCGAGCCGGTGCGCGACCCACGACAGGATCATGTTCAGCACGATGAACAGCACCGCGGCGACGAACAGCGTCTGCAACGGGTTGCCCCCGCCCGAGGACAGGATCTGGGCCGAGCGCAGCAGGTCGCGATACCCGATGAGCTGACCGAGCGCCGAGTCCTTCAGCACGACGACGAGCTGCGAGATCACCGCGGGGAGCATCGCGATGAGGGCCTGGGGGAGCTGGATCGACCGCAGCGTCTGCCCCGCGGTGAGCCCGACCGAGAGGCCGGCCTCGGCCTGCCCGCGCGGCAGGTTCACGACCCCGGAGCGCACCAGCTCGGCGATCACGGCCCCGTTGTAGAGCACGAGGGCGACGACGACGGCCGCGTACGCGGCGTCGGGGACGATGTCCCGCATGCGCCCGAAGAGGGCGGTGAGGAACAGCATCATCAGCAGCACCGGCACGGCCCGGAAGAACTCGACGATCACCGAGCTGAGCCAGCGCACCGCCCTGAGGTGCGACAGGCGCCCCATGCCGAAGAGGATCCCGAAGATCACGGCCCCGACGGTCGCCACGGCGGCCGCCTGCAAGGTGTTGCGCAGGCCCGGCAGGTAGTAGAACTGCCACGCGCGCGCGTCGGTCGCGGCGCGCCACAGGCCGGCGTCGAGCTGGCCCTTGCGGGCGAGCACGGCGAGCACCCACGCGGCGATCCCGAGCACCACGACGCCACCGACGACGTTGCCGATCGCCATCGAGCGACGGCCGCGCGGACCCGGCGCGTCGAACAGGACGGACTGGCTCATCGCTTCACCGCCAGCTTGGTGGACAGCCAGGTGGTCGCCAGGCCGATGGGGATGACGAGGACGACGAAGCCGATCGCGAAGGTGAAGAAGATCGGCCACAGGTAGTCGGGGCGGAACTCGACCATCGTCTTCATGGTTCCCGCGGCCTCCCCGGCGACGGACGCCGCGGCGGCCACAGTCGAGTTCTTCAGCAGCGCGATGAGCGTGTTGCCGAGCGGCGCGATCGACCCGCGGAACGCCTGCGGCAGCACCACGATGCGTGCCGCGGCGAGGAACGGCAGCCCGATCGCGCGGGCCGCCTCCGCCTGGCCGACGGGCACCGTGTTGACGCCCGAGCGGATCGCCTCGCAGACGAACGCGGCGTGGTACACCCCGAGGCCGGCGACGGCGAGGTTGAAGAAGTTCTGCGTGAAGCTCGACGACAGCGACACACCGAGCTGCGTCCACACCGCCAGGACCAGGAACGTCATGATCACGGTCAGCGGCGTGTTGCGGATGACGTCGACGTAGAACGTGCCCGCCCACTGGAGCGAGACGAGCGGTGAGATCCGCATGACGGCCAGCACGGTGCCGATCACGAGGGCGACCAGCGCGCCCCAGAACGTGAGCTGGATGTTGAGCCAGAACGCGCCCAGGACGTCGTACTGCTCGAGGATGTCGAGGAACTCCGACACGTCAGTCCTCCTTCCACACGGTCGCATGGTGCGAGGGCGGCGCCGCAGCGGGCGCCGCCCCCGCGTGGACGACGATCAGGCGCAGGGGTCCTGCGCCGGCGGGTTCTCGTCCGCGTTGGGCGTGTACCCGGTGCCCTCGGTGTTCTTGTCGATGAGCTTCTGCCAGGTGCCGTCGTCGATCATCTCGCCGATGGCCTCGTTGATGGCCTCGCACTGGTCGGAGCCCTTGGGCAGGCCGACGCCGTAGCGCTCGGTCGAGAACGGGTTGCCGACGACCTTGACCTTGCCCTTGTTGGCCTCGGTCGCGGCGAGGCCGGCGAGGATGATGTCGTCGGTCGTGACCGCGTCGACCTGGCCGGCGACGAGGGCGGTCACGCACTCGGCGTAGCCGGGACGCTCGAGCAGCTCGACGCCGGTCGAGTACTCGTCCTTGATCTTCTGCGCCGACGTCGAGCCGGTCACCGAGCACAGGTTCTTGCCCTCGAGCGCGTCGGGGCCGGTGATGTCGGTGTTGTCGGTCGCGACGAGCAGGTCCTGGCCGGCGACGAAGTACGGCCCGGCGAAGTCGATGACCTCCTTGCGGGCGTCGGTGATCGAGTAGGTCGCGAAGATCATGTCGACCGTGCCGTTCTGCAGCGCCTGCTCGCGCTGGGCCGACGGCGTCTCGACCCACTCGATCTGGTCGGCGCTGTAGCCGAGCTTCTCGGCGACGTACGTGGCGACGTCGACGTCGAACCCGGTGTGCTGGTCGCCGTCCTGGAACCCGAGGCCCGGCTGGTCGAACTTGACGCCGATCTTGATGGTCTCGCCGCCGGCGCCCCCGGTGGCGCCGTCGGTGCTGTCGCCGTCGCCCCCGACCTCGCCGCTGGAACAAGCCGACATGGTCAGAGCGGCGGTGGCCGCGAGGGCGAGAAGCCCCGTGATGTTCTTGCGCATGATGTCCCCTCCGTCGGTGCGTCCCCCCGGACGCGGTTAGTGGACCAGGATCTTTGACAGGAAGTCCTTCGCCCGCGACGACGTCGGCGCGGTGAAGAAGGTGTCGGGATCTGCTTCCTCGACGATCTGCCCGTCGGCCATGAAGACGACACGGTCGGCGGCCTTGCGGGCGAACCCCATCTCGTGCGTGACGACGATCATCGTCATGCCCTCCTTCGCGAGGGCGACCATCACGTCGAGCACTTCTTGGACCATCTCGGGGTCGAGCGCCGAGGTGGGCTCGTCGAAGAGCATCACCTTCGGGTTCATGGCCAGTGCCCGGGCGATGGCGACACGCTGCTGCTGGCCGCCCGAGAGCTGCGCCGGCATCTTGTGCGCCTGGTTCTCGACGCCCACGCGGCGGAGCAGCGTGAGCGCCTTGTCTTCGGCGTCCTTCTTCGAGACCCCGCGTACCTTGCGGGGCCCGAGGGTCACGTTGTCGAGCACCGTCTTGTGCGCGAACAGGTTGAACGACTGGAAGACCATCCCGACGTCGGCGCGCAGCCGGGCGAGCGGCTTGCCCTCCGCGGGGAGGGGCTTGCCGTCGACAGTGATCGTGCCGTCGTCGATGGTCTCCAGGCGGTTGATGGCCCGGCAGAGCGTGGACTTGCCGGAGCCGGAGGGACCGATGACGACGAGAACCTCGCCCTTGTGCACCGTCAGGTCGATGTCGCGCAGCACGTGCAGGTCGCCGAAGTGCTTGTTCACACCCCTGAGCTCGACCAGGGCTGGTGCGTGTTCGTCCATGGCGCGGTCCCTCCGTCGGTACGTCCCAACGCCCAGCATCCCTTCCCCGTGTTACGGGGAACAGCATTCGGACGTCGCTGTCCGGCTACGTTTCGGTCACGATTTGTTCCAGTGTCGGTCATGACCAGCGCCGACACACGCCACGTTACGTGCCCAGGGTCAGGGACCGTACCCTAGATCCGATGTCCATGACCACCGCTCCCGCCACCGGTATGCCCTCCGACGCTGCCGCCCACGCCCCGCGCACCTACGTCGTGCGCACCCTCGGGTGCCAGATGAACGTGCACGACTCCGAGCACATGGCCGGCATGCTCGAGCAGGCCGGCTACGTCCGCGCGTCCCAGGAGGACGACGCCGCGAACGCGGCCGACGTCGTCGTCATCAACACGTGCGCGGTGCGCGAGAACGCGGCGACGCGCCTGTACGGCAACCTCGGGCACCTGGCGTCCGTGAAGGCCTCGCGGCCGGGGATGCAGATCGCCGTCGGCGGCTGCCTCGCGCAGAAGGACCGCGGGGAGATCGTCGCGAGGGCGCCGTACGTGGACGTCGTCTTCGGCACGCACAACCTCGACGCCCTGCCCGTGCTGCTGGAGCGCGCGCGGCACAACCAGGCCGCCCAGGTCGAGATCGCCGAGTCGCTCCAGGTCTTCCCCTCCACGCTGCCCACGCGCCGCGAGTCGGTCTACGCCGGGTGGGTGTCCATCTCGGTGGGCTGCAACAACACCTGCACGTTCTGCATCGTGCCGCACCTGCGCGGCAAGGAGCGCGACCGCCGGCCGGGCGAGATCCTCGCCGAGGTCCAGGCGCTCGTCGACGCCGGCGCCGTCGAGGTCACGCTGCTGGGCCAGAACGTGAACTCCTACGGCGTCGAGTTCGGCGACCGTGGTGCGTTCGCCAAGCTCCTGCGCGCGTGCGGCCAGATCGAGGGCCTGGAGCGCGTGCGCTTCACCTCGCCGCACCCGGCGGCGTTCACGGACGACGTCATCGCCGCCATGGCCGAGACGCCCAACGTCATGCCCAGCCTGCACATGCCGCTGCAGTCGGGCTCCGACCGGGTGCTGCGCGCGATGCGCCGCTCGTACCGCTCGGAGAAGTTCCTCGGCATCCTCGACCGGGTGCGCGCCGTGATGCCCGACGCGGCGATCACGACCGACATCATCGTCGGCTTCCCGGGGGAGACCGAGGAGGACTTCGACGAGACGATGCGCGTGGTCGAGGCGTCACGGTTCTCGTCCGCGTTCACGTTCCAGTACTCACCGCGCCCCGGCACGCCCGCCGCGACCATGGAGGGCCAGCTCCCCAAGGAGGTCGTGCAGGCCCGGTTCGACCGCCTGCTCGCCCTGCAGGAGCGCATCTCGACCGAGGAGGCCGCCAAGCAGGTCGGCCGCACCCTGGAGCTGCTCGTCATCGAGGGCAAGGGCAAGAAGGACGGCGAGACGCAGCGCCTCTCGGGCCGCGCGCCCGACAACCGCCTCGACCACTACGCGCTGCCCACCGCGCTGGACGGCGCGCCCGCCGGTGAGCCGACGTCGCTCACCGACCCGC
>CBINDH010000105.1:0-8346 GCA_966249365.1 uncultured Xylanimonas sp.
TGGTTGAGCCCCGTCGAAACCACGGCCCTGCCGGTTGAGCCCCGTCGAAACCACCTGGGGCTGAGCGCCTCGTGGTTTCGACGGGGCTCAACCAGCAGGGGTGCGGATCGTGCCGAACAGCATCGGCCGCCGCTCCGCGAACCCGAGGCGCGCGTACAGCGCCCGCGCCGGGTTGGTCGCCGTGGTGTGCAGGTACACGCCGTCGCCGCGCTCGCGGATGTGGTGCGCGACGTCGAGGATCAAGCGCGCGGCGAGACCCTGCCCGCGGTGGCGGGGGTCGGTCGCGACGGCGCTGATCTCGGTCCAGCCCTCGGGGCGCATGCGCTCACCGGCCATGGCGACCAGCGCGCCGTGGCGCCGGATGCCGACGTAGCGGCCCATCAGGTAGGTGCGGGGGAGGAACGGCCCGGGCTGGGTGCGCGCGATGAGGTCGAGCATGTCGGGGACGTCGTCGGCGCCGAGCTCGACGGCCTCGACGTCGGGCCGGGGGGTGAGCCGGTCGGTCTCGACGAGCTGGACGCCGTCGAGCGTGAACGTGACCTCCCAGCCGGGCGGCAGCTCGACGTCGGGCGGCGGGAGCGTGAACTCGCCGCCGGGGCCGACGAAGTCCTCGATCGCGGCCCAGACGCCGGGGTCGTACCAGTCGCGCACCGCGGTGAAGGAGCAGACGTCGGGCTGGAAGCCGCGCGCGTCGCCGTCGCCGACGGCGAGCCGCGCGAGCGGCCCGGTCAGCGCGGACCAGGTGGCGTGGTCGAGGACGGAGTCGTTCACCTCGGCACTGTAGGCCGGGTCAGGCGAGGTCGAGGGCGTCCCGCCTCCACGGGAGAGTGCCGCGCTGGGTCACCCACATGCCCATGGCGGTCAGCAGCATGGCGCCGACGACGTTGCCGAGCAGCACGGGGACCTCGTTCCACAGCCACCAGTCGCCGAAGCTGATGGGTGCGCCGACGAGCATCGCGGCCGGGATGACGAACAGGTTGACGACCGAGTGCTCCCACTGCAGCGCGAAGAACAGGAAGATCGGCATCCAGATCGCGACGATGCGCGCGCCGGTCGAGCGGGTGGTCATGCCCATGACGGCGCCGAGCGAGACGAGCCAGTTGCACAGCACGGCGCGCAGGAACACGAGGGCCAGGCCGGCGCCGGCGCCGAGCGCCTGGTAGCCGTGGGTCTTGTGCACCGCGAGGTTGGTGATCCACTCGACGAGCGGGGCGTCGTAGCTGTGTCCCATCTGCGTGACGGTGGCCCAGAAGACGAGGGCGAACAGGCCGCAGCCGATGGTGTGCCCGGCGATGGCGACGAGGATCGTGCGGGCCGTGTCGCGGCCGGTCGCGCGCCGGCGCCACCAGGCCAGCGGGGCGAGGCCCATCGACGAGGTGACGAGCTCGAGGCCGAGCAGGATGACGATGACGAGCGCCATGGGGAAGACGAGCGCGCCGAGGAACGGCATCCCGGTCTGCGTGGCCACGGTCCCGGTCAGCATGACGGTGGCGCCGAAGACGAAGGACCCCAGGACCGCCTGGGCGAACACGATGCGCGAGGACCGTGCCGCCTTGTGGGCGCCCGCCTCGACCATGCGGTCGACGAGGTCGGCGGGGGCGGGGGTGGCGACGGGCTGTGCGTCGGGGTGCGCCGCGGGCACGGTGGTCTCGGCGGGCGGGGGTGGGAACACGGCTGACTCGGCCTTCGTGGCGTTCGGGTGTGGTCTTACCACTGTACCGCGAGCGCCCGGGCACGTCGTCCACGCGCGTCGCCCGGCGTCACCGCGCGGGCTCGCCGCGCCGTCGACGCGAGGCGGCCCTAGTGTCGGAGCCGTGCCATCCCGTCACCTCAACATCGCCTCGGCCACCACGGAGGAGGTCCGCGCCGCGCTCGCGGCGCTGCGGGCCGAGATCGGCCTGCCCGCCATGTTCCCGCCCGACGTCGTCGAGGATGCGAGGGCCGCGGCACAGCGCGACGTGACGCGCGACCGCCAGGACCGCCGCGACATCGACTTCGTCACCATCGACCCGCCCGGGTCCATGGACCTCGACCAGGCGGTGCACGTGGCGTCCTCGGGCGACGGGTACATCGTGCGGTACGCCATCGCCGACGTCGCGGCCTTCGTGACGCCGGGCAGCGCGCTCGACCGCGAGGTCCACCGCCGCGGCACCACCGTCTACGGCCCCGACACGCGCACGCCGCTGCACCCGCCGGTCCTCAGCGAGGGCGCGGCCAGCCTGCTGCCGGGCGAAGACCGTCCTGCCGCCCTGTGGACGATCGGCCTCGACGCGCACGGCGAGATCACGTCCGCGACCGTCGCCCGCGCGATCGTCCGCTCGCGCGCCCGCCTCACCTACGGCGAGGCCCAGTCCGCGCTCGACGACGGCAGCGCGCCCGAGTCCCTCCAGCTCCTCGCCGACGTCGGACGGCTGCGCCAGGCGCGCGAGCGCGAGCGCGGCGGCACCTCGCTCGACGTGCCCGAGCAGGAGATCGTCGAACAGCCCGACGGGACCTTCGCGCTGAGCTTCCGCCGCACCTTGCCCGTCGAGGGCTGGAACGCCCAGATCTCCCTGCTCACCGGCATCGCCGCCGCGCGCATCATGCGCGAGGCCGGCGTCGGCATCTTCCGCACGCTGCCCCCGGCCGACCCGCGCGACCTCGCGCGCCTCCGCCGCACCGCGCAGGCGCTCGGGATCGACTGGCCGCCCAACGTCACCTATCCCGAGCTGCTGCACCGCCTCGAGTCGCGCAAGCCGACGCACGCCGCGTTCCTCAACGAGGCCACGACGCTGTTCCGCGGCGCCGGCTACCTCCCGTTCGGTGTGCCGGGGGAGGACGGCGCCACCGTGCACCTGCCCGCGTCGCCCGCCGAGGACGGCGCACGGCACGCCGCCATCGCGGCCGAGTACGCCCACGTCACCGCGCCGCTGCGCCGGCTCGTGGACCGCTACGGCACCGAGGTGTGCCTCGCGCACTCGGCCGGTCGCGACGTGCCGCGCTGGGTCGCCGAGGCACTGCCCGGCCTGCCCCAGACGATGGCCGCCACCGGACGGGTGGCGTCGTCGTTCGAGCGCTCCTGCGTCGACATCATCGAGGCGGCGCTGCTCGGGCACCGGGTCGGCCAGCAGTTCGACGGCGTCGTCGTCGACGTCGACGAGAAGAAGAACGGCGCCCCCGCCACGCGCGGCGAGGTCGTGCTGCGCGACCCCGCGGTCCGCGCGCGGGTCGACGGGGACGGCCTGCCGCTCGGGGAGCGGGTGCGCGTCACGCTCACCGAGGCGTCCGTGCAGGACCGCAAGGTCCGCTTCACGCTCTGACGGCCGCGCCGCGCGGTTAGGGTCGGGTCCATGCCTCCCCGCCGACGCACCGACCCCGCCGCGGGCCGCGCCGCCGTCGGCGTCTGGCTGCGCGGCGAGGCAGGCCGCACCGAGACGACGACGGCGGTGCGCTTCACGCTCGAGGAGCTCGCGGACGTGGCACCCGGTAACGCCGTCGAGGTGCGCGTGCCGCCCGCGGGAGCCGTCCAGGCGGTTCCCGGGCCGCGCCACACGCGCGGCACCCCGCCCAACGTCGTCGAGACCGACGTCGAGACCTGGCTGGCGCTCGCCACGGGACGCGTCGCGTGGGCCGACGCCGTGGACGACGGCCGCGTGCGCGCCTCCGGCGAGCGCAGCGACCTGTCGCCCTACCTGCCGCTGCAGGCGGCACGCCCGCGCTGACCTCCGTGAACTTCCCTCCGCGCGCGGGTAGCGTGCGAGCCAGCGTGGCCCCGGGCCACGTCGCCCCGAGGGCGACCCGCAGAGCAGCGGGCCGCCCGTTCGTCGTCGGCGTGGAGAACACCGAGGTCACGTCGTTGTGACTGCTTGCGTGTTATCGCCCACCAGCGTGTAGATCGAGGAGCAAGTGTGACAATCACCTCCCCGGCGCGGCACCGAACCAGGAACGCCGTCGCCGCCCTCCTGTCCACAGCGATCGCCGTCCCCACCACCCTGGCGCTCGCCGTGCCCGCCTCAGCAACAGTCCTGCCGTCCGCGCCCGTCGTGATCAACGAGATCTACGGCGGCGGCGGCAACGGCGGCGCTGCGTTCGACCAAGACTTCGTCGAGCTGTGGAACGCCACCGACGAACCGATCGACCTCGCGGGCTGGTCGGTCCAGTACGCGAGCTCCGCCGGCGCGTTCGGCGCGAGCCTCACGACGCCGCTGACGGGGACCATCCCCGCGGGCGGCTACTTCCTGGTCGGCCAGGCCTTCGGCAGCGACCGCACGCTCCCGGACCTGCCCACCCCCGACGTCACCGGCACCATCGCGATGTCCGGCTCGGGCGCGAAGGTCGCGCTCGTCAGCTCGACGACGCCCATCAGCTGCACGGGTGCGGCGTGCGCCGCCCTGCCCCAGGTCGTCGACCTCGTGGGCTGGGGCGCGAGCGCCAACGCCTTCGCGGGCACGGCCCCCGCACCCGGCACCTCCAACGCCACGTCGGTCTCGCGCGACGACGCGCACACCAACACCGCCGACAACGCCGCCGACTTCACCGTGGGCGCCCCGACGCCGTCGAACAGCGGTGTGACGACCGACCCGCCGGCCGGCGGCGAGGACACGCACACCATCGCGCAGATCCAGGGCACGGGCGCGGCCTCCCCGCTCGTCGGGCAGACCGTCACGACCTCGGGTGTCGTCACCGCCGTCTACCCGGCGGGCGGCCTCAACGGCTACGTCATCCAGTCCCCCGGCACGGGCGGCGCGATCGACCCCGCCACGCGCACCGCGTCGGACGCCGTCTTCGTGTTCTCCTCCGCGACGGCCTCGCAGGTGCAGGTCGGCCAGACCGTCCGGGTCACCGGCGCGGTGAGCGAGTACCAAGGCCTCACCGAGATCACCGTGTCGTCCGCGGCGGACCTCACCGTCCTGCCCGACGCCGCTCCCGTCACCCCGGCGACCGTCGCCTGGCCCGCCACCGACGCGCAGCGCGAGACGCTCGAGTCGATGCTCGTCGCACCCCAGGGCGAGTTCACGGTCACCAACACCTACGCGACGAACCAGTACGCCGAGGTGGGCCTGGCCGCCGGCGACCAGCCGCTGCTGCAGTGGACGGAGGTCGCCGCACCCGGTTCGCCCGAGGCCGACGCCGTCAAGGCCGACAACGCCGCGCGCGGCGTCGTGCTCGACGACGGCGCGACGACCAACTTCCTCAGCTCTGCCAACAGCGGGCTGACCCCGCCGTACGTCTCGCTGACGAACCCGGTGCGCGTGGGCGCGGCCGTGACGTTCACCGAGCCGGTGATCGTCGACTACCGCAACAACGCGTGGAAGCTCAACCCCACCCACCAGGTGGTCGCGGGCGGCGCCGCCCCGGTCACGTTCGAGAACACGCGCACGGCGGCCCCCGAGGCCGTGGGCGGCGACCTCAGGCTCGCCACGTTCAACGTGCTCAACTACTTCACGACGACGGGCGACACCTGGGGCGGCTGCTCCTACTACGCCGACCGCCAGGGCAACCCGATCGCGGTCAACAGCTGCCCGGGCAACGGCCCGCGCGGTGCGTGGAACGCGGTGAACCTGCAGCGCCAGCAGGACAAGATCGTCGCGGCCGTCAACGCGCTCGACGCCGACGTCGTCGGCCTGCTCGAGATCGAGAACTCACTCGTCCTCGGCGAGGCCGCGGACGAGGCCGTCGCCACGCTGGTCGACGCGCTGAACGCCGCCGCGGGCTCCGACGTGTGGGCCTACGTCCCCTCGTCGACGGAGCTGCCGCCGGCCGCCGAGATGGACGTCATCACCAACGCGATCATCTACAAGCCGGCCGCCGTCGAGCGGGTCGGTGAGTCCCGCGCGCTGGGCAGCCTGTCGGGCTCCGGTGAGGCGTTCGCGAACGCCCGCGAGCCCATCGGGCAGGCATTCGCGCCCGTCGGCGGCGGTGACCCGGTCTTCGTGGCGGTCAACCACCTCAAGTCGAAGGGCTCGGCCGGACCCTGGCCGGGCGACGACGACACGGGTGACGGGCAGGGTTCCTCGAACGAGTCCCGCGTCCGCCAGGCCACCGCGCTGCGCGACTGGATCGACACCGTGACCGAGCCCGGCGAGGCCGTGGCGCTCATCGGCGACTTCAACGCGTACACGCGCGAGGACCCGCTGCAGGTGCTCTACGACGCGGGGTACACCGACGCCGCGTCGCACCTGGCGCAGGGCCAGTACTCGTACTCGTACGGCGGGCTCTCGGGCTCGCTCGACCACGTGCTGCTCAACGGTCCTGCCCTTGCGCGGGCCACGGGCGCGGACATCTGGGAGATCAACTCCGGGGAGTCCATCGCGCTGCAGTACAGCCGGTACAACTACCACGGCACGCTCTTCTACGCGCCGGACGTGTACGCGTCGTCCGACCACGACCCCGTCGTCGTCGGGCTCACGCGCGGTGAGGTGAACGCGGGTCCGGTCGAGCTGGACATCGTGAACCTCAACGACTTCCACGGCCGCATCGACACCAACACGGTCGCCGTCGCGGGCACCGTCGAGCAGCTGCGGGCGCAGAACCCCGACGGCACGCTCTTCGTCTCCGCGGGGGACAACATCGGCGCCTCGCTGTTCGCGTCGGCGCTCACGCAGGACCAGCCGACCCTGGACGTGCTCAACGCCCTCGACCTGACGGTCAGCGCCGTCGGCAACCACGAGTTCGACCAGGGCTTCGCGGACCTGTCCGGCCGCGTGACCGACGCGGCGGACTTCGCGTACCTCGGCGCCAACGTCTACGCCAAGGGCACGACGACGCCGGTGCTGCCGGAGTACGACGTGACCACGGTCGACGGCGTCGACGTCGGCTTCGTGGGCGTGCTGACGCAGGAGACCCCGGCGCTCGTCACGCCGGCCGGCATCGCGGACCTCGACTTCGGCGACCCGGTCGAGGCGCTCAACCGCGTCACGGCCCAGCTCCTGGACGGCGACCTCGCGAACGGCGAGGCCGACGTCGTCGTCGCCCTCGTGCACGACGGCGCGGGCGCCGGCGTGGCCGAGGAGTCGACCATCGCCGAGGAGGTCGCCGCCGGCGGCGCCTTCGCGAGCATCGTCACCGAGACGGACCCGCGCGTCGCGGCGATCCTCACCGGCCACACGCACAAGCGGTACGCGTGGGACGCCCCGGTCACCGGGACCGAGCGCACCCGCCCGATCATCCAGACGGGCAGCTACGGCGAGTTCGTGGGCCACACGTCGCTGACGATCGACCCGGTGACCTTCGAGGTCACCCACTACACGGTCGAGAACGTGGCGCGCACGACGACGCCCGCGGCCGACCTCGTCGCGCAGTTCCCGCGCGTCGCGGCGGTCAAGGCGATCGTCGACCAGGCGCTGACCGAGGCGCAGGCCATCGGCGAGCGGCCGATCGGCAAGGTCACCGCCGACATCACGACGGCGTTCCGTGGCGGCTCCTACGTCGACGGCGTCTGGACGGGCGGCGCTCGTGACGACCGCGCCGCGGAGTCGACTCTCGGCAACCTCGTCGGCAACGCCCTGCGCGACTCGCTCGCGGACCGCGGCGCCGACATCGGCATCGTCAACCCGGGCGGCCTGCGCAACGAGCTGTACTACGGCGAGGACGGCGTCATCACGTACGCCGAGGCCAACGCCGTGCTGCCGTTCGTCAACAACCTCTGGACGCTGACGCTCACGGGCGCCCAGCTCACGGAGGTGCTCGAGCAGCAGTGGCAGACCAACGAGGACGGCAGCCGCCCCACCAAGCCGTACCTGGCGCTCGGGCTGTCCGACAACGTCACCTGGATCGCGAAGACCGAGGACCCCAACGCGACCCCGGGCGACAACGTCCTGGCGATCTACGTCGACGGCAGGCTCGTCGAGCCGACCGACACGTTCCGGGTCGCGACGTTCAGCTTCCTCGCCACGGGCGGCGACAACTTCCGCGCCTTCACGACGGCGACGGAGACCGCGGACACGGGCCTCGTCGACCGGGACGCCTGGATGGCCTACATCCAGGCGAACTCGCCGCTGTCGCCGTCGTTCGCCCGCACGCGGGCCGTGGTCCCGGCGCTGCCCGGCCCGGTCGCCGCGGGCGGTGAGGTCGTCGCCGACGTCTCGGGTCTCGACCTGACGTCGCTCGGCTCGCCGGTCGGGACCTCGGCCACGGTCGCGCTCGTCCCCGCGGACGACACGGCCGCGGACGGCGTCGCGCTCGGCACCGTGGCCGTCTCGGGGGGTGCGGCGCACGTCGCGTCGACCGTCCCGACCGGCACGGCGGCGGGGGAGTACGTGCTCAAGGTCGTCGTCGCCGAGACGGGCACCAAGGTGCTCGTCCCGCTCACGGGGACCGGACCGGACTACCCGCAGTGGGTCATCGGCACGAAGTACTCCGCCGGTG
>CBINDH010000106.1:0-8300 GCA_966249365.1 uncultured Xylanimonas sp.
CGCGGTTCGACCTGGCGGGGGCGGCAGACCGGCTGGTGCGCACCTGGTCCGGCGGCATGGCGCGCAAGCTGGACGTCGCCATCGGCCTGGTGCACCGGCCGGACGTGCTGTTCCTCGACGAGCCGACGACCGGGCTCGACCCGGAGGCCCGCGCCGAGATGTGGGCGGAGATCGGCCGGCTCTCCAGCGTCGACGAGATGACCGTGCTGCTGACCACGCACTACCTCGACGAGGCGGACCGCCTCGCCGACCACGTCGTCATCGTCGACCGCGGGCGCGTCGTCACGCGCGGCACCCCCGACGAGCTCAAGGACCAGCTTCACGGCGACGGCGTCACCGTCGACCTGCCGACCGTCGAGGCCGCCACCGCGGCCGCCGCCGTGGCACGCCAGGTCCGGGGCCTGAGCGAGATCGGCGTCGACGGGCGGCGCCTCCGGGCGCGGGCGGAGTCCGGGGCGGGCACCCTGCCCGCGCTGCTCGCAGCGCTCGACGCCGACGGCGTCCCGGCCGTCGCCGCGGGCATCGCCCGGCCGAGCCTCGACGACGTGTACCTCCACCACACAGGCCGCACCTTCGAGGCCGGGATGCGCGAGCCGGCGGGGGTGGCCGCATGAGAACCCTCGCCCACACCGCGATGCTCGCGGCGCGCGCCGAGCGGTCCACGATGCGCATCCCCGTGTTCGCGGTGATGCAGATCGTCCAGCCGCTCATCTGGCTGCTGCTGTTCGGGCAGCTCTTCACGTCCGTGGTCGACATCCCAGGTTTCGTGCCGGGGTCCACGTACCTCGAGTTCATCACGCCGGGCGTGATCATGATGACGGCGATGTTCGGCGCGGCCTGGGCCGGCACGGGCATCGTCGAGGACTCGGACCGGGGCGTCATGGACCACCTGCTCGCGTCGCCCGCGAGCCGCGTCGCGATCCCGCTCGCCAGCCTCGTGTGGTTCTCCGTCGTCGCGATGGCGCAGGGCCTCGTCGTGCTCGGCGTGGCGTGGCTCGCCGGCGCTCGGTTCGACGGCGGGGTCACGGGGGTGCTGGTCATGCTCGCCGGCGTCGTGCTCCTGACCTGCGTGTTCGCGGCCATGTCGAACGCGGTCGCGCTGCTCACGCGGCAGCAGGAGGCGCTCATCGGCATCTCCCAGGTGCTCACCATCCCGCTGATGTTCCTGTCGTCCGCGGTCATGGACACGCGACTGTCGGCCGGGTGGGTCGAGGCCGCGGCCCGGGTCAACCCGTTCGACTGGGCCGTCGTCGCCGGACGCGAGGCGCTGTCGGCGGCGCCGGACTGGGGTGCGATCTGGGGCCGGCTGGGGCTGCTCGCGGCGCTCGCCGTCGTCATGACCTGGCTCGCCACGGCGGCGTTCGGGGTGTACCGGCGTTCCAGCTGACGCCGCCTGCTGGTCGAGCCGCAGGTTGGTGGTCCCGACCCTTCGACGCGGCTCAGGACGGCGCGGGGCTCAACCGCCGGGGCTTAGGGTTTTCCGGTGCTTGTGCTGCTGCCGCCCTCCGAGGGGAAGACGCCCGCGCCCGACGGCGGTGCCCCCGTCGACCTCGCCGCCCTGTCCGGTGCCGACGCCCTGACCGACCAGCGGAGGGCCGCGCTCGACGCGCTCGCCCGCACGAGCGCCCGCCCCGACGCGCACGACGTCCTCGGCGTCGGGGCGTCGCTCGCGGCCGAGGTGGAGCGCAACACCCGGCTGGTCGCCGAGCCGGCGACGCACGCCGCGCACGTCTACAGCGGCGTGCTCTACGCGGCTGCCGGCCTCGGTGACCTGGCCGCGGACGAGCGCGCCGCAGACTCGGTCCGCATCGTCTCGGGCCTGTGGGGCGCGGTCTCCCCCGCCGACCGCATCCCCGCCTACCGCCTGTCGATGGCCGTCGACCTCCCGGGGATCGGCAAGCTCGCCGCCGCGTGGCGCGACCCTCTGAGCAAGGCGCTCGACACGCGCGCCGCGGGCGACGTCGTCGTCGACTGCCGGTCGGCCACGTACCTCGCGGCGTGGAAGCCCGCCGCGGGAGCGGCCGACTGGGTGACCGTGCGCGTCGTGCGCGAGGTGCGCGGCACGCGAGCGGTCGTGTCCCACAACGCGAAGCACACGCGCGGTGTCCTCGCCGGGCACCTGCTGCGCCGGGGTACCGCGCCGACGTCGGCCGCGGAGCTGCACGACGCGGCCGGCGAGCTCGTGGGCACCGTCGTCGGCACCGAGGTGGGGACGGGGCTGAGCTACACGCTGCTCGACGCGACCCTCGTCCCGCCGCGGACCCGCACGTCGCCTGCGACGCTCGAGCTGCTGATCAGCTGAGCGACGCGCCGGTCGTGGTCTCGACCCGGCCCGACCAGCACGTCGCGGGCGCGTCAGGTCGGGTAGCCGACCGTGACGACCTCCGTCGTCGTCGGGAAGTAGCGCAGGATTGTCAGCGAGCACGGCGGGATCCGCATCCGCGACCACGCCGACGGTGGCATGTCGAGCGCGCGGCCCACGCACGTGCGGATCATCGCGGCGTGCCCCGCGACGACGACAGTGCGTCCGGTCCCGGCGGCGCGGAGATCCTCGACGGCGCCGGCGACGCGCTTGCCGACCTGCACGTACGACTCTCCTCCGGGCGGCGAGAAGGTCCCCTCGCTGAACCAGCGCGCGAAGTCCCCGGGCCAGCGCTCCTCGACCTGGGCGGGGGTGAGCGACTCCCACAGGCCGAACTCCATCTCGCGCAGCCGGTCGTCGACCTGCACCGGGAGCCCGAGCCGGCGCCCGATCGCGGTGGCGAGCTCGCGGGTGCGGACCATCGGCGACGCGTACACGTCGGTGGGACGCGGCAGGTCGTGCCACGTCTCGTGCAGGCGGTGGACGGCGTCGGCAGCCCGCGCGGCCTGGGTGCGGCCCTGCGCGGTGAGCGGCGGGCCGGGCACCTCGCCGCCCGACAGGCTGCCGTTGAGCGTCAGGGGCGTCACGCCGTGGCGCACGAGCACGAGGGTGAGCGCCTCGGCCGGGTCGAGGGCCGAGAACGCACCGGCGGGCCGGCACTTCGGCTCGGGGGCCGCGCGCCCCTCGGGCGTGCCGATCGTCTCGCCGGGCTCGGCCACGGCGTGGGCCAGGTCGCGCGCGATGCGCGGCTGCCGCGAGTCCATGGCCTCGTTGGCCAGGGCGTCGGCGGCACCGTTCTGCGCCCGCGGGACCCACTCGAAGGTGACGCGCCCGGCAGGGAACACGTCCTGCGCCTGCGCCGCGAGCGCCTTGAGCGCGTCGTTCTTGACCTGCCAGTTGCCGCTCATCTGCTCGACGACGAGACGGGAGTCCATGCGCACCTGCACGCGGGCCGCGGGGTCGATCCGGCGGGCGGCGCGCAGTCCTTCGAGCAGGCCGGTGTACTCGGCGACGTTGTTGGTCGCCACGCCGAGGAACCCGCCGCGCTCGGCGAGCACGGCGCCGGAGGCGGCATCGCGCACGACCGCGCCGTAGCCCGCCGGGCCCGGGTTGCCGCGGGACCCGCCGTCGGCCTCGACGACGAGGTCGCGCGCTGCTGCCGCCGCCATCAGGACTCGGTGACCCGGACGAGGATCCGGCCGCACTCCTCGCAGCGCACGACCTGGTCGGCGGCCGCGGAGCGCGCGGCGGCGAGGTCGCCGGGGTTGAGCTCGAGGCCGCAGCCCTCGCAGCGCCCGGCACGCAGGGCGGCGGCACCGGTGCCGCCGAGGCGGGTGCGGAGCTGGTCGTAGACCTTGACGAGGCCGGCGTCGATCGCGTCGGCGGCGGTCTTGCGCTCGATCGTCAGCGCGCGGCCCTTGGCGTTGATCTCCTCGAACGCGGCGTCGCGCTCGGCCTCGACGGCGCTCTTCGCGTCGACGAGCGCCTGGTGGGCGGCCTCGACCTTGTCGAGCGCGTCCTGGTGCGCCTCGAGCTTCTCCATGACCTCGAGCTGCACCTCCTCGAGCGCGCCCTGCCGGCGTGCGAGCGACGTCATCTCCTCGGTGACCGCGAGGGCGTCCTTCGCGCCGAGCGTGCCCGAGTCGAGCCGCTGCTGGTTCTTGGCCGTCCGGGTCACGACCTGCTCGACGTCGGCCTCGGCCTTGGCGAGCTCGCGCCGCAGGTCGGCGACGGCGGTGCGGGAGTCGACGAGCGAGCCGTGCAGGTCGGCGATCTGCTGGTCGAGCTCGGCGATGCGGGCCAGGGTGGGGTGCGTCTTCTTGGCGTGCGCGAGCTGCTGCAGCCGCGTGTCGAGCGCCTGGAGGTCCAGGAGACGGAGCTGGTCCTGGGGGGCGGCAGTGGTCACTGCTGGTCCTTCCTGGCGTGGACGACGTCGGTCCACGGGTCGGTGACATGGGTGGAGACCTTGCAGGTCACGGTACCTTCCTCGCCGCGGCGCGCCAGCAGCGCGCGCACCGACTCCTCGAGGTCCGCCGCGGCGTAGCGCAGCCACGGCCACTCGGAGGCGAAGTGCGCGGTGTCGACGAGGTAGGGCGTGCCGTTCTCGAACAGGGCCCGCTCGCGCAGCTCGGACGCGGGGTGGTGGCGCAGGTCGCTGGTGACGTAGACGTCGGCGCCGACGGCGCGGACGGCGTCGAACAGGGAGTCGCCCGAGCCGCCGACGACGGCGACGGTGGTGACGGTGGCGTCGAGGTCCCCGGCGACCCGGACGCCCTGCGCGGTGACGGGCAGCGCGTCCGCGACGCGCTGCGCGAAGTCGCCCAGCGTCGTCGGCTCGGCGAGCCGGCCGACCCGGCCGATGCCCGTCTCGGCGCCCTCGCTGCCGGCCACCAGGGGCGTCCGGTCGACGATGCCGACGGCGTCGGCGAGCGCGTCGGCCACGCCTCGCGGGGCCGCGTCGGCGTTGGTGTGCGCGTTGTAGAGGGCGATGCCCGCGGTGAGCAGGCGGTGCACCACGGAGCCCTTGAAGGTGGTGGCGGCGACCGAGTGCACGCCCTTGAGGAAGAGCGGGTGGTGCGTGACGACGAGGTCGGCACCCCAGGCGAGCGCCTCGTCGACGACGTCGGCGACGGGGTCGACGGCGAGCAGCACCTTGGCGACGGGCGCGGCCGGGTCGCCGGCGATCAGGCCGACCGAGTCCCACCCCTCCGCGGTGTCCGGCGGGTACAGGCCGTCGAGGACGGCGACGACGTCGGCGAGGGAGGCACGGCTCATGCCCTGACAGTACGGCCCGCGCCCACCGGCCGGAGGCGGTTTCAGCAAATGCTAAAGTGGTGCCCCGTGCGCACGCAGCCCCTGTACTCCATCAAGGCAGACCTGTTCAAGGCCCTCGCCCACCCCGCCCGACTGCAGGTGCTGGAGGTTCTCGCGGCCGACCCCGACCTCACCGCGCCCGTCTCCCGGCTGCTCGAGGTGACCGGGTCCGAGCCCTCGGCGCTCTCGCAGCACCTGGCCGTGCTCAAGAAGGCCGGCGTCGTCGAGTCGACCCGCACCGGCAACGCCGTCGACTACCGGCTCACCGAGCCGCTCGTCGCCGAGCTCCTCGTCGTCGCCCGGGCGTTCCTGCTCACCCGTCTGGCCGGGGCCGCGACACCCGCGCAGATCGACGCGGCACGGCACCTGCCCGCCCTGCCCGGAGCGTCCGCGCAGGCCGTGCTCGACTCCGCCGAGGCCGCGTTCGAGGGGACGGCGTCCCTGTGAGCGCACGGACCCTCAGCGGCATCCCGGGCACCGACACGACGTTCCTGCACCGCATGCGCGACCTGCTCCCCCGCCGCACCGACTACGACCTGCGCGGGCGCGTGCTCGGCGCTGACCTCGTCGCCGGGCTCACGGTCGGCGTCGTCGCCCTGCCTCTCGCCCTCGCGTTCGGCGTCTCCTCCGGGGTCGGGGCCGCGGCCGGGCTCGTCACCGCGGTCGTCGCGGGCATCGTCGCCGCCGTCTTCGGCGGGTCCAGCGTGCAGGTGTCGGGGCCGACCGGGGCGATGGCCGTGGTCCTCGCGCCCGTCGTCGCGCAGCACGGGCTCGGCTCGGTCGCCCTGGTGACCGTCCTGGCGGGCGCCATCGTGCTCGTCGCCGGCGTCCTGCGGCTGGGCCGCATCGTCACCTACATCCCCTGGCCCGTCGTCGAGGGGTTCACGCTCGGCATCGCCTGCATCATCTTCCTCCAGCAGGTGCCCGCCGCCGTCGGCGTCACCGCCGCGCCCGGCGGGAACACCGCCGTCGCCGCGGTGCGCGCCGTCGGCGACGCGGCCGGGCCCGCCGTCGCGTGGACGCTCGGCGCCGTCGCCGTGGTGGCCGCAGTCATGCTCGTCCTCGGCAAGGTCGCCAGGTCCGTCCCCGCGTCGCTCATCGCCGTCGTCCTCGTCACCGTGCTCGCCGAGATCTTCGACGCGCCCGTCGCGCGCATCGGCGCGCTGCCGGACTCGCTACCCCTGCCCGTGCTGCCGTCCGCGAGCCCCGGCGCCCTGCGCGACCTCGCCGGGGCAGCGCTCGCCATCGCGGCGCTCGCCGCGATCGAGTCGCTGCTCTCGGCCCGCGTCGCCGCAGGCATGACGACGACGAACAGCATCTACCAGCCCGACCGCGAGCTCGTCGGCCAGGGGCTCGCCTCGGTCGCCTCAGGGCTGTTCGGCGGGATGCCCGCCACGGGCGCGATCGCGCGCACGGCCGTCAACGTCCGCTCGGGCGCCCGGACGCGCCTCGCCTCGGTCATCCACGCGCTCGTGATCCTCGGCGTCATCTACCTCGCGACCGGACCGGTGTCCCGCATCCCGCTCGCGGCGCTGGCGGGCGTGCTCATGGTCACCGCGACGCGCATGATCCCGCTGCGCACCGTGCTCCGGGTGGTCCGCGCGAGCCGCGGCACCGCCGCGACGTTCGCCGTCACCGCCGTGATCACGGTCGCGTTCGACCTCATCGAGGCCGTCGAGATCGGCGTGCTGGTGGCCGCGTTCTTCGCGCTCCGCTCCCTCGCGCGGCTCGCAGGCGTGCACCGCGAACCCATCCCCGGGCCTGCCCACGAGGGCGACGAGCACATCGCGCTCTACCGGCTCGTCGGCGCCATGTTCTTCGGCGCGGCCGACCGCATCCTGACCGAGGTGTCCGCCGACTCGCTGCGCGACGGCGTCAGCGTCGTCGTGCTGCGCCTGTCGGGCCTGCGCATGGTCGACGCGACGGGCGCCAAGGCCCTGGCCGACCTCGTGCACGAGCTCGAGCGACGCGGCGTCACCGTGCTGGTCAAGGGCGTCCAGCCCGGGCACCTCGGCGTGCTGCGGAACGTCGGCGTGCTCGACGAGCTGCGCCACGAACGCCACCTCTTCATCGAGCTGGACGACGCCGTCGAGCACGCGCGCTCGCACGTCGCGCGCGCCGACGTTGCGGCGCCCGTCGCGCCCTGAGCGCTACTTGGCGTCCGCGTACGTGTCGACCGTGGCGACCGTGAGCGGGAACTCGACGGGATAGTCGCCGAAGAGCAGCCGCCCGGCCTCCGCGGCGGCCTCCCGCAGCTCGCGTGCGACGTCGGCGGCCATGGCCCGCGGTGCGTGGACGACCACCTCGTCGTGCAGGAAGAACGCCAGGTGTGGCCGCGTCGCGAAGACCCCGGTGCCGGAGCCGCGCGTCCCCTCGCCCAGCGCCCACAGCCGCCGCCGCGCCGACGCCAGCCACGCCAGCGCCCACTCGGCGGCCGTGCCCTGGACCACGAAGTTGCGCGTGAACCGGCCCCACGAGCGCGTGTACGAGCGGGCGCGGGCGCCGTCGTCCGAGTCGTACGCGCCCGCCTGCGCCCGGTCCCAGTCGGCTCCCGGGCGGGGCGAGCCACGGCCCAGCCAGGTCGAGACGACCTCACCGCGCTCCCCGGCACGGGCCGCCTCCTCGACGAGCGCGATCGCGCGCGGGAACGTGCGCGCGAGGCTCGGCAGCACCTGGGCGCTGGCGCCCGTCGTGCCGCCGTACATCGCGCCGAGCATGCCGACCTTGGCCAGGTCGCGCGTGGCGACCGCGCCCGAGGCGACGATGCCCGCGTACATGTCGCCGCCCCGGCCCGCCGCGGCCATCGCGTCGTCGGCGCTCATCGCGGCGAGCACGCGCGGCTCGAGCTGCGCGACGTCGGCCACGACGAGCGTCCACCCCGGGTCGGCGACGGCCGCGCGCCGCACCTCCTTGGGAAGCTGCAGCGCTCCCCCGCCGACGCTCGACCATCGGCCCGTGACCACCCCACCCACGACGTACTCGGACCGGAACCGGCCGTCGCGCACCCACGTGTCGAGCCACGTCCACCCGTTGGCGCTGAGCAGGCGGCTGAGCTTCTTGTACTGCAGCAGCGGCTCGATGACGGGGTGGTCCACCTCCATGAGCTCCCACTGGGACAGCGACC
>CBINDH010000107.1:0-8298 GCA_966249365.1 uncultured Xylanimonas sp.
TGCCGCGCATTCCAGTCGGTCATGGAGATCGTCGGCAAGCGCTGGACGGGCGCGATCATGCTCGCGATCTCCCGTGGCTCACAGCGCTTCGGCGAGATCCTGCGTGTGGTCGACGGACTCTCCGACCGCCTGCTGTCCCAGCGGCTCAAGGAGCTCGTGGCTCACGGACTGGTCCGCCGGACCATCGTGCCGACCATGCCCGCCTACTCCGAGTACACGCTCACCCCGTTGGGCGAGGAGCTCATCACGGCGATGCAGCCGCTCGTGATGTGGGGCTACCGTCACCAGCTGCCGTCGACCCGCCGCGGCGACTGACGCACGGCTCACCACGTCAGTGGAGCCGGCGTCGCGCCTGCGTCATGCGAACGCCTTCTGTTCCCCGCGGTAGGTGGGTACCACCTCGACGACCTTCTCGCCGCGTACGAGGTGCACCTCGGTGAACCGTTCCATCAGCTCGCCGGCCTTGGCGTGCCGGAACCAGACCCGGTCCCCGACCCGCAGCGGCGGGGCGTCGCGCCGCCGACGCAGCGGGGTCTGCACCTCGCCGGCTCCCTCGCGCGAGGTGAGCGCCCAACCGGGAGTCACGACGCTCGGCAGGCGGGAGGGTCCCGCGGCGCCCGACGCCGCGTAGCCGCCGGCGTAGGCGGTGGCCCAGCCGGGGCCGGGGACGCGGACGACGTCGAGCCCGAAGAACGCCGACGGCCGCGGCCGGAACGCGCGGTAGTGGTCGAACGTGGCGGGCACGTAGAGCCCGGACCCGGCGGTGACCTCGGTGACCCGCGGGTCCGCGGCGGAGGTCTCCAGCGAGCCCGTGCCGCCCGCGTTGACGAGGGTGACGTCGCGCCCGACGGCGTCGCGCACCGCGGCCAGGACGGCCGCGCGCCGGCCCGGGAGCTCGCGCTGGGAGGCCCGCTTCACGAGCCGGATCACGGGCGAGCTGTCGGGCATCCCGGCGATCTGTGCCTCGTACGTCATGATGCCGCGCAGCCGGACGCCGTCGGTCGTCGCGATGCGCGCGGCGAGGCGGGCGACGTCGGCGGGCTCGTGCAGCGGCGAGCGGCGGACGCCGGCGTGCAGCGAGAGCGGCCCGAACCCGATCCGCAGCGACGCGTCGACGTCGAGGCACACCTGGACCGGCGGGCCGGGCTCGCCGGCGTCCTCGAGCGCGCGCTCGACGAGCTCGAGCTGGGCGACGTCGTCGACCATGAGCGTGACGGCGGCACGGGCCTGGGGGTCACGGACCAGTGCGGCGAGGCCGACGGCGTCGACGGTCGGGTAGCCGACGAGCAGGTCGTCCACGCCGTGGCCGGCGTGCCAGAGCGCCTCGGCGAGCGACGTCGTCATCAGTCCCGAGAACCCGGCGTCGAGCGCGCGGTCCACGAGGGCGCGCACGCGGACCGACTTGCTGGCGAGCCGCACGGGCTTCCCGGCGGCGCGCCGCAGCAGGTCGCGTGCGTTGGCGTCGAACCGGTCCAGGTCGACGACGGCGACGGGCCCCGCGACGTGCGCCGTCGCCCGCGACAGGCGCCCCGTGAGCGTGCCAGGCGTCTCCATGCGGGCACCGTACACGCGGCGGCACGTCCGGAAACAGGGGCGTGACCTGGAGCAGGTGCTGTGGCAGACTCCCGCCGTGCCCCTCGCCGACGAGACCACCCTGTGGGAGAACTGGGCCCGCACGGCAAGTGCGAGCCCGGCGGACTTCGTTCGTCCCCGCGACGAGGAGGCGTTGGCCCGGGCGGTGACCCGCGCCGCGACGAAGGGCATGCGGGTGCGGGCCCACGGCGCCGGCCACTCGTTCACTCCCGTCGCGGTGACCGACGGCCTCCGGGTGGACCTCGAGGACATGGCTGGCCTGGAGGCGATCGAGCGCCGTCACGACGGCACCGCCCGCGTCACGGTCCGGGCCGGTACGCACCTCTACCACCTGCACCACCTGCTCGCGGCGCACGGGCTCGCGATGGCGAACCTCGGCGACATCGACCGGCAGACGATCGCGGGCGCGATCTCCACGGGCACGCACGGCACGGGCCTCGCCTTCACGGGGCTGGCCGGCATGGTGTGCGGCGTCCGGCTGGTCACGGCGGACGGCACGGTGCGCAGCGTGAGCGTCGACGACGCCCCCGGCTCGCCCGAGCGCGAGCTGTTCGAGGTGGCACGCCTCGGGCTCGGCGTGGTGGGCGTGCTCACCGCCGTCACGCTCGAGGTGGTGCCCGCGTTCTGGCTCCGCGCGAACGAGCGCCCCGACCGGCTCGAGGCCTTCCTCGAGGACCCTGACGCGTACGCGCGGTCGGCCGACCACGCCGAGCTCTACTGGTTCCCCGGGACGCACAACGTCCTCACGCTCCGCAACGAGCGGCTCTCGCCGGACGAGGCCGCCCAGTGGGGCACCGACCAGTCCGGCCTCAAGGGCCGGCTGCGGCTGCTGCGCCAGGAGGCGCGCGGCCTGGTCGACGACGAGCTGATGAGCAACGGGCTCTTCGAGCTCGCCAACCGCCTGTCGACGGCGGCGCCGGGACTGACGGCGGGCATCAACCGGTTCTCGTCGCGCGCGCTCGGCGCCCGCGAGCGTGTGGCACCGTCGTACCAGGTGTTCTGCCGCAAGCGGCGGGTGCGGTTCCGCGAGCAGGAGTACGCGGTGCCGCGCGCGGCCGTGGGCGACGTCGTGCGCGAGCTCGACGCGTGGCACCGCCGCACGGGCGAGCCGGTGCCGTTCCCGGTCGAGGTGCGCTTCGCCGCGCCCGACGACGTGTGGCTGTCGACGGCCCGCGAACGGGACACCGCGTACGTCGCCGTGCACCAGTACCTGCGTATGCCGTACCGCCGCTGGTTCGACGCCGCCGAGCAGATCTTCATCGCCGCCGAGGGGCGCCCGCACTGGGGCAAGATGCACCGCCGCACGGGCGCGGAGCTCGCCGTCCACTACCCGCTCGGCGACGTCGCGCGCGTGCGTCACGCCGTCGACCCGGACGGCGTGTTCGGCAGCCCCTACGTCGACGGGGTGCTGACCGCCACGTAGGACTGGAGCAGGTCTCCGAGCGCGGCGAAGCCCTCGAGGGCACGCTCGTCGTCCTCGTCGACCAGCCAGGCGAGCTCGACCCCGTCGATGAGGGACGTCAGGACGCGCGCGATGAGGCGCGGGTCGACGGCATACTGCACGCCCGCCGCGTCGGCCACGGCCCGGACGAGGTCTTCGGCCGTCCGCGTGGACTGCTCGAGGTGGGTCCGAGCGGTGGACCGCAGGCTGGGGTTGCGTGCGCCGGTCGTCGCGATCTCGAGCAGCAGCAGGCGCACCTGCCGGTAGCGCTTGAGGCCCACGAGCAGCGCTGGCGTGCAGTAGCGGACCAGGGACGGGAAGTCGAGGCCCTGCTGCGCGCCGTCGAGGATGGCCGCGCGGATCTGGTCGAACGCCTCGACGTTGATGGACTGCCCCATCGCGTCGAGCAGCTCGTCCTTGTCGCGGAAGCAGTAGTGCACCGTGCCGAGGGACACGCCGGCCTCGTGCGCGACGGCGCGGATCGTCACCGCCTCCACGCCCGACTGGGCCGCGATGCGCAGGGCGGCCTCGACGAGCTGGGCGCGCCGCTCGGCCAGCGGCATCCGGTTCACGGGGTCCTCCTGTCAGCGTCGGCGACGGGCACCACCAGGGCGGTCGCGATCGCCGCGACGCCCTCGCCCCGGCCGGTCAGCCCCAGCCCGTCGGAGGTGGTGGCGCTCAACGACACGGGCGCGCCCGCCGCGGCGCTCAGGACGGCCACGGCCTCGGCGCGCCGCGGCCCGATCTTGGGCCGGTTCCCGATGACCTGCACCGCGATGTTGCCGATCTCGAAGCCGGCCGCGCGCACGCGCCGGGCCGTCTCCGCGAGCAGCCGCGCCCCGGAGGCGCCGGCCCACTCGGGCTCGGCCGTGCCGAAGTGCTGGCCCAGGTCGCCGATGCCCGCCGCGGAGAACAGCGCGTCGGCCGCGGCGTGAGCGGCGACGTCGGCGTCCGAGTGGCCGGCCAGTCCTGCCTCGCCGGGCCAGAGCAGGCCGGCGAGCCACAGCTCGCGGCTCTCGTCGGCGGCGGCGTAGGCGTGGACGTCGACGCCGATGCCGGTGCGGGGTAGCGCGCTCATGCGTACAGCCCTGCCAGGTACAGGTCGCGCTCCGTGGTGATCTTGAGCGCCGACTCCTCCCCGGGGACGACGACGACCGGCTCGCCGAGGGCTTCCACGAGCCCCGCGTCGTCGGTGGCGTGGGCGTCGGACGGGCGGTCGGCGGCCGCGGCGTGCGCGCGGTCGAGCAACGCGCGGTCGAAGCCCTGCGGCGTCTGGACCGCGCGCAGCGCCGACCGGTCCGGGGTGGACGTCACGGGTTCGACGGTCCCCGGCGTGCTCGAGACATGGGGCGCGGCAGACACGGCCTTGACCGTATCAACGACCGGGAGCCCCGGCACGACGGCGCCGTGCCCGGCGCGGACCGCGTCGACGACGCGTCGTACCAGGTCAGGGGATGCGAAGGGGCGGGCGGCGTCGTGGACGAGAACGACGTCGTCGCCGTCGTCGGCCGTGGCGAGCCCCGCGGCGACGGACTCCTGCCGGGTGCCCCCACCTGCGACGACGCGCACCGGCACGGTCACCTCGCGATCGCCGGTGACGACGTCGGACATCCTCGCGACGAGGAACCGCGGCGCGGTGACGACGATGCTGTCGACGACACCGGAGGCGGCGAGCCGGCGCGCGGCGTGCACCACCATGGGCACGCCGGCGACCTCGACGAGCGCCTTGGGGAGGTCGCGGCCGAGCCGGGTCCCGGACCCCGCCGCGGTGAGAACTGCCACGGTTGTCATGCGTAACACCTGCCTGAACGACGAAGCCCCCGCCCGAGGGCGGGGGCTACGACTCGGTCTGGATGCTCCGGCGCGAGCGCCGGACGCGCACCTGTCAGGAGGCGAGAACCTCGTCGAGGATGGCCTCGGCCTTGTCCTCCTCCGTGTGCTCGGCCAGCGCGAGCTCGGAGACGAGGATCTGGCGAGCCTTCGCCAGCATCCGCTTCTCGCCGGCGGAGAGGCCGCGGTCCGCGTCGCGGCGCGAGAGGTCACGCACGACCTCGGCGACCTTGATCACGTCACCCGACGCGAGCTTCTCCAGGTTGGCCTTGTAGCGCCGCGACCAGTTGGTCGGCTCCTCCGTGTACGGAGCGCGCAGCACCTCGAAGACGCGGTCCAGCCCCTGCTGGTCCACCACGTCGCGCACACCCACGAGGTCGACGTTCTCCGCCGGGACCTCGATGGTCAGGTCGCCCTGGGCGACCTTGAGCTTGAGGTACATCTTCTCTTCGCCACGGATCTTGCGAACCTTGATCTCTTCGATCAGTGCGGCACCGTGGTGCGGGTAGACAACCGTTTCGCCTACTTCGAAAGTCATCTGCAGATGTCCCCTTTCCCAACGGCCGAGTCTACCATGCGGGCGACAGCCACCCCGGGAAGGGGCGCGCATTTTAGCGCCTGAAGGGCTCGTGTCCCCGCAGGTCAGCCGCGCGGCGTGGCGCCGCTCACAGATGTCTTGACATCGAGATTCTCGATCTAGGATGTGACGGGGCGTCAGCCCCGACGACGACCGAGGAGAGCACTTGCACACGCCCCGCCACGCCCGCACCACCGCCCTGCTGGCCGTCGGACTGCTCGGCCTGACCGCCTGCGCGCCGACGATGACGCTCAACGGCTACGCGCCGTCCGACGGCACCCGAGTCGACCTCTCGGACTCGCTGCGCGCGGTGAACCTGCTGGTCGTGGCCTCGGAGCAGGGCGGCGAGGGCAACGTCCAGGGCGCCCTGGCCAACCACACCGACGAGGCCGTGACGTTCACCCTGACGGTCGACGGCGCGGCCCCCGTCCGGATCGAGGTCGACCCGGCGTCGACCGTCTTCCTGGGCGGCGATGGCGGCGAGGAGGTCGTCCTGGGCACGGTCGCCGAGGCCCCCGGCGCGTTCCTCGACGCGGCCATCGAGGCCGGCGGCGAGTCGAAGCAGTTCCAGCTCCCCGTCCTCGACGGCACGCTCGCCGAGTACGCGGACCTCGTCCCGCAGGGCTGACCGCCGGCGGGTCTCACCGCGACCTCGGCGCGAACCAGCGGGTCACCAGGCGGCCCAGGAGGTTCAGGGCCACGACGATGACCACGAGCACCAGCGCGGCCGACCACGCGCGGTCGAGGTTGACCGACGCGAGGCAGTCGGTCACCGCACGGGAGCACGGCACCGGCCCCGCCTTGTACTGCTCGTAGATGAACACCGGCAGCGTCATCATGTTGCCGCCGAATAGGTTGCCGTTGATCGACGCCGTCGCCCCCACCGCGATCAGCAGCGGCGCCGTCTCGCCGATGACTCGCGCGACGGCGAGCAGCACGCCCGTCGTCAGGCCCGCGACCGAGGTGCGAAGCACGACCTTGATGATCGTCAGCCACTTCGGCACCCCGAGCGCGTACGCCGCCTCGCGCAGCTCGTGCGGGACGAGGCGCAGCATCTCCTCGCAGGAGCGGACGACGACCGGTGTCATCAGCAGCGACAGCGCCACCGAGCCCATGATGCCCATCTGCGTCCCGGCGCCGAGGAAGGTCACGAAGACGGACGCCGCGAACAGGCCCGCGACGATCGACGGGATGCCGGTCATGACGTCGACGAAGAACGTCACCGCCCGCGCCAGCGCCCCGCGTCCGTACTCGACGAGGTAGATCGCCACGAGCAGGCCGAGAGGGACCGAGATGGCCACGGTCCCGGCGGTGATGAGCAGCGTGCCGAGGATGGCGTGGTACGCGCCCCCGGCGTCCATCCCGCCGTACACGTTACGCATCGAGTAGGTCAGGAAATGGCCGTCGAGACGGCCGACACCCATGGCGACCACCTGCCACAGCAGCGACGCGAGCGGTGCCATGGCAAGCGCGAACGCGCTCCAGATCAGCACCGTCACCCAGCGGTCCGTGCGCCTGCGGCGCGCGTCGCTGCCCGCGAGCAGGACGTGTGTGGCGGGCCTCGTGTCCGTGACGACGGCGCTCATCCGTTGGCCCCCGAGAACGCCTTGCGACGCGAGACGATCCACCGCGCGAGCATGTTGACGACCATCGTGATGACGAAGAGAGCCAGGCCGGTCGCGATGAGGGTGTTGACGGCGAGCCCGCTCGAGTCCGGGAACTTCGCCGCGATGTTGGCGGCGATCGTCTGGTGCTTGCCCGCGCCGAAGACCTGGAGCGAGAAGCCGAGGCCAGGAGACAGGATCATCAGGACGGCCATGGTCTCGCCGAGCGCCCTGCCCAGGCCCAGCATGGCTGCCGAGACCACGCCGGAGCGGCCGAACGGCAGCACGGCCGTGCGGACCATCTCCCAGCGCGTCGCACCCAGCGCGAGCGCCGCCTCCTCGTGCAGCCTCGGAGTCTGCCTGAACACCTCGCGCGACACGGCGGTGATGATCGGCAGCATCATGACCGCGAGCACGAGCGACGTCGTGGCGAGCGACCGGCCTGTCGGCGTCGACTCCATCTCCACCCCTGGGACGAGGCTGACGACCTCGGCGAGCCGCGCCCACACAGGCGCGATGAGCGGCGATAGCGTCTTCGCCCCCCACAGGCCGAAGACGACGGACGGGATCGCCGCGAGCAGATCGACGACGAACCCGACCAGGCCCGCGAGGCGGCGTGGGGCGTAGTGCGACACGAACAGCGCGATGGCGACGGCCACGGGGGCCGAGATCAGGAGCGCGAGCGCCGCAGCCAGGAGCGTGCCGAAGACGAGCGGGGCGACGTACCCCGCCAGGCTCGTCACGCCCTGCGGCAGGACCCCCTGCGCGACCAACGTCTCGCCCGGCGCCGACAGCGCCGCCCAGCCGCGGACGAGCAGGAAGATCGCGACGGCGGCGAGCAGCGCGAGCAGGACGACGCCCGCCGTCGTCGACACCACACGAAACCCGCGAGAAAGGCCCCGTTCGGTGTCCCGGTACGTGGTCACGGTGTGACTCCTCTTTCGACGAGCTCGACCAGCACGAGGGCGGGCAGCGGGTCAGCCGGCGGCGATCGCCTCGACGGCGGCGGCGGCCTTCGCGGCGATCTCGCCCGCGAGCGGCGCCGAACCGGCGCTCTGCGCGGCGAGCCGCTGACCCTCCGCGGACACGATGAAGCCGAGCCACGCCTTGGCGAACTCGGCCTCGGCCTGGTCGCCGTAGGTGGTGCACGCGATCGCGTAGGAGACGAGCAGCAGCGGGTAGTCGCCCTCACCGGTCACGGTGCGGTCGAGCGTGACGGCCAGGTCGTTCGCCTCCCGGCCGTCGGCCAGCGG
>CBINDH010000108.1:0-8281 GCA_966249365.1 uncultured Xylanimonas sp.
GTGGTCGCGGACGAGCCCACCGCCGCGCTCGACGCGCGCAACGCCCGCCGCGTCGCCGACCACCTGCTCGCGGACGGCAGCCACCGCCTGCTCCTCGTCACGCACGACCTCGCGCTCGCCAAGCGCTGCGACGCGGCCGTGCTCGTCGCGGACGGTCGGGTCACCGCCGCGGGCGACCCCGCCGACGTCGTCGCCCGGTACGAGGAGTCCCTGCGGTGGTGACCCTCTACCGGCCCGGGAACAGCGTCTGGCACCGGATGCCCGCCGGGCGCAAGACGCTCCTGCTCGGGATCGTCGTGCTTGCCCTCTCGGTGGTGCCCACCGGCTGGGGCTGGTGGGTCGCGGGCCTGGGCGCAGCGACGTG
This sequence comes from uncultured Xylanimonas sp., assembly GCA_966249365.1. Classification (GTDB taxonomy): domain Bacteria; phylum Actinomycetota; class Actinomycetes; order Actinomycetales; family Cellulomonadaceae; genus Xylanimonas. The sequence continues at coordinate 365 of CBINDH010000108.1, forward strand.
CCTGGCCTGCTACGCCGTGCCCGGGATCGGGATGCGGCGGCTCGCGGAACAGGTCGGCGCGGTGCGCTGGCTCCTGGGTGTCACCGCCGCCGGACAGCTCGTCTTCCTCGGCCCGCAGGCCGCCGCCGTGAACACGAGCCGCGTCGCGGCCGTCGTCGTCATCGCGTCCCTCATCGCGCTCACCACGCGCGTCACCGACCTGCTCGACGCCCTCGAACGCGGACTCGCACCGCTCGAACGGCTGCGCGTCGACCCCGCCCGCGCCGCGCTGCTGCTGAGCGTCACCGTCAACACGCTGCCCGTCCTGGCCCGCCTCGCCGCCGACGTCCGCACGGCGCAGCGAGCCCGTGGCGGCCGGGGAAGCCTGCGGCTGTTCGCCGTCCCGTTCCTCGTCGGGGCGCTCAAGCACGCCGACGACCTCGGCGACGCGCTCACCGCGCGCGGGGTGCGCTGAGCAGGTCGCGGGTGCGATGGTTTCGACGGGGCTCAACCAGCACGGGGGTTTCGACGGGGCTCAACCAGCACGGTGGTTTCGACGGGGCTCAACCAGCACGGGGGTTTCGACGGGGCTCAGTGGTTTCGACGGGGCTCAACCAACCAGCACCGGGGCGTGGGCTCAGCCGGCGCGGGTGCGCCGGTCGCGCGCCTCACGCGCGGCGCGGTACACGTCCAGCACCGCGCCCGCCGCAGCGTCCCAGCCGAAGCGGCGGCCGGACTCGACGGCCCCGGCGGCCAGGCGCTCGAGGCGTTCGTCGTCCTTGAGCAGCACCCCCAGCTCGTGCGCCCAGACGGCCGGGTCGTGGCCGTCGACGAGCACGCCGGAGACGTCGTCGAGCACGACCGTGCGCAGCCCGCCGACGGCGGCCGCGACGACCGGTGTGCCGCACGCCTGCGCCTCGGCCGCGACGAGCCCGAACGACTCGCTGTGCGACGGGACGGCGACGACGTCGGCGGCCCGGTACCAGTCGGCGAGCTGGTGGCGCTCGACGGGCGGGTGGACCAGCACCCGGTCGCGCACGGCGCACTGGTGGGCGAGCGCCTCGAGCTCGCGCACCGCCGTCGGGCGCCCGCTGGCACCGCCCAGGATGACGAGGCGGACCTCCTCGGGCAGGTGGGCCAGGGCCTGGACGAGGACGTCGGGGCCCTTGAGGAGCTGGACGCGCCCGGCGAACAGGATGACGGGGGCGTCGACCGGCAGGCCAAGGTCGGCGCGCAGCCGGGCGCGCGGGTCGTCACCTGCCGGGCCCGCGGGTTCCAGCGGGGTGAAGGTCTCCAGGTCGACGCCCGGCGCGACGACGTGGACCCGTGCCGGGTCGGCGCCGTACGCGCGCACCAGGTCGTCGGCCTCCTCGCGTGTGCTCGCGATGAGGGCGTCGGCCTCGGCCACGACCTGCTCCTCGCCGATGACGCGCCCGTGCGGCTCAGGGGCGTCGCCCGGAGCGAGCGCCGCGTTCTTGACGCGGGCCATCGTGTGCATGGTGTGGACGAGCGGCACGTCCCAGCGTTCCGCGGCGAGCCAGCCCGCCTGGCCCGAGAGCCAGTAGTGCGTGTGGACGACGTCGTAGAAGCCCTCGGGGCGACGCGCCTCGGCGCGCAGCACCCCGGCCGTGAACGCGCAGAGCTGACCCGGCAGGTCGTTCTTGTCCAGCCCCTCGAACGGGCCGGCGGGCACGTGGAAGACCCGGATGCCGGGCTGCACGTCGACCACCGGAGGCTGCGTCGAGGTCGTCGCGCGCGTGAAGATCTCGACCTCGGCGCCTCGGCGCGCGAGAGCGCGCGACAGCTCGAGGACGTAGACGTTCATGCCGCCCGCGTCCCCCGTGCCGGGCTGGTCGAGCGGGCTGGTGTGCACGCTCAGCATCGCGATGCGCGGCGTCCGCGCCTCGGTCCTGGCCTCGGTGGACGACATCACGCCACCACGACGCACGACGGCGGTGTCGGCAGGGCGACGGTGTCCACGATCTCGCCCTTGCCCGTGGCCGGGTCGACGAGGACGGCGGCGAGGTCGTTCGTCCCCTGACGCGCGACGACGACGAGCAGGCGGCCGTCCGCGGCCTCGCCGACGACCTCGTGGTGCCGCGGAAAGGCGCCCGCGCCGAGGTGCGTGTCGGCGAGCGGCTCGATCTCGCCCGAGGGCGTCCAGCGGTGCGCGGCGAGCACGTCGACACCTCGGACGCCCAGCAGGAGCAGGTCGCCCGTCGTCGTGAGGTGAGAGGGCAGTGCAAGCACGCCGTCAGGGGCGGCGGTCAGCGCCGCGGGCACTGACGACGACGGCGCCCAGCCGTGCTCGACGGCGCGGGAGGCCGGCGCGGCGTCGGCGCCCGCGGCGTCGCCCGGCGCGAGGACGTGCAGCCGGACGTCGAGCTCCCCCGCGACGGCGAGGGCGCCATCGGGCCGCGCGACGAGGTGGCGCGGCCCCGTGCCCGGCGGGACCTCGGCGGCGAGCCCGTTCGCCCGCCGGCCCCGGTAGCGGCGGATCACGTCGAGGCCCAGGTCGACGACGAGCACGTCGTCACCGACGGCCGCGCAGAAGTGGGCGTGCGGCCCCTCCTGGCGGTCGGCGTGCGGGCCGGAGCCGGCCGGCGGGTCGTCGGCGGAGACGGCGTCGTCGACGAACGCTCCCGTCGTCGGGTCGACGCGGATCGACGCCGCGACCCCGTCCATGTAGTTGGCGATCCACAGCACGCCGTCCAGGGCGAGCAGGTGACACGGGGAGTCGCCGCCCGATCCCACGGTGACAGGCTCGCCGAGCCCGCCGTCGTCGAGCACCGGGAACGCGGAGACGGTGCCCCTCCCCTGCTCGGCCACGGCGTACAGCGTGCGACCCGACGGGTGCAGCGCGACGAACGACGGCGCCGGCGTGACGGCCGCGAGCGCCGGCTCCCCGAAGGTGCCGTCGGGCTCGACCCGCACCCGCCAGACGCCCTCCCCCGAGCCGGCGTCGCTCCCCTGCGCGGGATAGGTGCCGATCCACAGGTCGTGAGGTGCCGTCATGGCTCAGAAGCCTAGGGCGGGAACGACGACGGTGGCGCCGTCCCGGGAGGAACGACGCCACCGTGCGGTGCGGGTTGGCCGGCGCGTCAGTGCGCCGCCTCGTACGCGGCCATGACCTCGCTCGAGATACGGCCGCGGTCGGAGACCTTGTGGCCGTTCTCACGGGCCCATTCCCGGACCTTGGCGAGCTGCGCGCGGTCGGCGCTCGTGCGGCGCCCGCCCGAGCGGGGAGCCGCCGACGCGCGGCCCCCGGCCTTGCGCGCGTGGCCGATCCACGTCGCGAACGCCTCGCGCAGCTCTGCCGCGTGCGCGTCGGTGAGGTCGATCTCGTACGTCACGCCGTCGAGTGCGAATGTGACGCTCTGGTCCGCCTTCGAGCCATCGATGTCGTCGATGTACACGGTCTGAATCTGCTTGGCCACGAAAGGACCGCCTCTCGGTTTGATACACGCGCTCGTTCGGACGGAAACGAGCATGACCGAAGACTAATCCACGTGTCAATCGTGCCCAGATTTCTAGGCCGTTTCGGAAGCGTTCTTCTTCTGTTCGGCCAGATAACGCGCGGTCTCTTCCGCGTCGAGCTTTGCCTCGGCCTCACGCTCGTTGCGGTCCGCGCGCACGATCTTGCGCATCGCGAACCAGAAGACAAGCCCGACGCCGATCGACGGGAGAAGGCCGGCGAGGATCGCCCAGAAGGTGTCCATCAGGCGTGCGGCTTCACGAGCGGGAACAGGATCGTCTCGCGAATACCGAGGCCGGTCAGTGCCATGAGCAACCGGTCGAGACCCATTCCCATACCGCCCGTCGGCGGCATCGCATACTCCATCGCGACGAGGAAGTCCTCGTCGATGCGCATCGCCTCGTCGTCGCCCGCCGCGGCCAGGAGCGCCTGCGCCTCGAACCGCTCGCGCTGGATGACCGGGTCCACGAGCTCCGAGTAGCCGGTCGCGAGCTCGAAGCCACGCACGTACAGGTCCCACTTCTCGACCTGGCCGGGCACCTCGCGGTGCGCGCGCACCAGCGGGCTCGTCTCGACCGGGAAGTCGCGCACGAACGTCGGAGCCGTCAGGTGGTCGCCCACACGGTGCTCCCACAGCGTCTCGACGAGCTTGCCGTGGTTGATGGCCTTGTGCTCGAGGTCGAGACCGAGGCGCGCACCGATCTTCAGCAGCTCGTCGACCGTCGTCTCGGACGTGATCTCCTCGCCGAGCGACTCGGCGAGCGAGTCGTACATGCGCAGCTGCGCCCACTGCCCGCCGAGGTCGTACTCCTCGCCGTCGGGGAGCGTGACGAGCGTCGTGCCGAGGGCGTCCATCGCGGCCGTCTGCACGAGATCCTGCGTCAGCGCGCCGATGGTGTTGTAGTCGCCGTACGCCTCATACGCCTCGAGCATCGCGAACTCGGGCGAGTGCGTCGAGTCCGCGCCCTCGTTGCGGAAATTGCGGTTGATCTCGAAGACGCGCTCGACGCCGCCGACCACGGCACGCTTGAGGAAGAGCTCCGGAGCGATACGCATGAACAGCTCGATGTCATACGCATTCATGTGCGTCGTGAACGGGCGTGCGGTCGCACCCGACGCGATCGTCTGCAACATCGGCGTCTCGACCTCGATGAAGTCGCGCCGGTGGAAGTTCTCGCGCAGCGAGCGGACGACGTTCGCGCGCAGCCGCACCATGTCGCGCGCGGCCGGGCGCGCGATGAGGTCGACATAACGCTGCCGGACGCGCGACTCCTCGCTGAGGTCCTTGTGCAGCACCGGCAACGGGCGCAGCGACTTCGCGGCGATCCGCCATTCCTCCGCGAAAATGCTCAGCTCGCCGCGGCGCGAGGAACCAATACGCCCGCGCACGAACAGGTGGTCGCCGAGGTCGACGTCGGACTTGAACGCCGCGAGCTCCTCCTGACCCACCACGGCGAGGCTCAGCATCGCCTGGAGGCGGTTGCCCTCGCCGTCCTGCAGCGTGACGAAGCACAGCTTGCCCGTGTTGCGCAGGAACACGACGCGCCCAGCCACGCCGGCGACGTCGTCGGTCTCCTGACCGGCCTCGAGGTGGCCGTAGGCCGCACGGATCTGGGCGATCGTGTGCGTGACGGGCACCGAGACGGGGTATGCCTCGCCCCCGTCCGCGAGGATCCGCTCGCGCTTCTCGCGACGGATGCGCAGCTGCTCGGGCAGGTCGTCCGTCGGGTCCACGGGGGTGGGGTTCTCGGAAGTCACCCCCAGATTCTACGGGCCGCCTCGCGGCCGCCGTCGCGGGTCACTCGGCGGGCGGGATGTCGTCGGCGCGCAGGTCCGCGGCGTGCGTCGCGGCGTCGAGCGCGACGGAGAGCAGCGGGTGCAGCAGGCGTCCGGGCCGTTCGACGCCGGCGGCCTCGAGCGCCTGGGCCGTGCGTGCGACGAGGGCGGCGAGCTGATGCGTGCCGTCGGTCAGGGCGGCGTGGTAGACGGCGCGCGCGTCTTCGTCGATGACGACGGGCTCGCCGCCCAGCTCGATGACGAGCGCCTGCCCGATGGGGAGCACCGGGGCGGGCGCGGTCACGGCGAAGGTCGTGCCCTCGAGCCGGGCCAGGTCGAGCGAGGTGCCCGTGAACGTCATCGCCGGGTGGATCGCGAGCGGGATCGCGCCTGCACGGAGCGCCGGCTCGAGCACACCGGTGCCGTAGCGACCCGCCGTGTGGACGACGATCTGCCCGGGCTGCCACCCGCCCAGGTTCGCGATGCCCTGCACGAGGTCCGGCAGGGCGTCCTCGGGAACGGCCAGCAGCACCAGCTCTGCCCGCTCGACGACGTCGCCGACGTCGAGCACCGGCACGCCGGGCAGCAACGCCTCGGCGCGCTCGCGCGACGCCTCGCTGATGCCGCTGGCGCCGACGACGGCGTGGCCGACCGCGCGCAGCGCGCTGCCGAGCACGGCTCCGACCTTGCCCGCGCCGACGACGCCGACGCCGAGCCTTCCGGGGCGGCGCGACGCGCTCACGCGTCCTCTCCCGCGCGTTGCCCGGTCTCGGACGACGTCGGGGCGTCGGGTGCGGCCGTAGGTGCCTGGACGGGCTCCATCCAGCGCTCCGGCCCGGCAGTCGACCGGGCCGCGCGGGCCCGGGCGGCCTGCTCGGCGAGCAGCCGGGCGGCGTCGTCGGCGTCGAGGTGCTGCACGGACGGGGTGACCGGGCCGGGCGTCGAGTGCACGGCGAACGTGGCGACGCCCAGCCTGCGCTGCAGCGGCCCCTGCGCGACGGCGAGCGACTGCGTGCGCTCGTGCGGCACGACGTCGAGGCGGCGCACCAGGCGCCCGCCGCGCAGCAGCAGCGCCCGGTCGGTGACCGTGAACGCGTGGCGGCGCCACGCCAGCGGGTCGAGCCAGCGGGCGCGGCGCGGGGCGTTCGTGAAGCGCCCGGCCGCGGCGCCGTCGGGCGTGGCCATGCCTGTCAGGCCCTCGTCGAGCAGCGCGAGCGGGTCGTCGGTGCCGAGGTCGGGCAGCACGAGCCACAGCGCGGTGAGCGCCTCGGCACGGGGGCCGACGGGGAGCAGGACCGTCTGCGCCTGCTGGCTGCCGCTCTCGGCACCGCCGTAGCCGGCCACGTTGACGCGCACGCGCCACCAGTCCGGCCCCCGCCACAGCGGCCCCTGGGTCAGCGAGACGGCCTGGACGCGGCCCGGCGGGATCGTCTGGGCGCGCGTCTCGAGCAGGCCGCGGCGCAGGCGGATGCCGTCGGGCGACAGCGCGGCCCGGAAGCCGAACTCCCCCGCGAACCGCTGGAACACGTAGCTGCCGCCACCGATGACGGCGGGGAACGCGGAAGCGAGGATGCCCGGCTGCCGCGTGATCACGACGGCGACGACGACGCCGAGGATCGCCAGCAGGGTCAGCCAGACCGCGGGCGAGCGGACCAGCGACCGCACGAGCAGCATCGGCGGGACCTCGTACAGCAGCTCCTCGGGGGCCTCGACGGCGGCGACGGTCGTCGGCACGCCGGGCGACGCGGTGCCGTCGCCGGCGTCGGCCTGGTCGGCCACCGGGGCCGGAGCCGGGGCCGAGCGCAGGCCGGCCGCGCGGGCGAGGAGCTCGGCGCGCAGGCGGCGCGCCTCCTCCTCCTTGAGGAATCCGATCGCGACGGCCGATCCGCTGCCGCCCGCGACCTCGAGCGTCAGCTCGGCGAGGCCGAACAGCCGGGCCACCACCGGCTGGCGGATGTCGACGGCCTGCAGCCGGTCGAGGCGCGCGTGGCGGAGCTGGCGGAAGAGCACGCCCTTGCGCATGTACACGCTGTCGTCGTCGAGCGCGTAGGCCGTCATCCGCCACGCGAGCGCGGAGTACCCGAGCGCGACCGTGGCCAGCGCGACGATGCCGAGCAGGATCTTCCACCACAGGCCCCCGACGGCCGCGTTCAGCTCGGCGGCCTCGTTGAGCTGCTCGAGCGACTGCTGACCGAGGAACACGATCGCGACGGCGACCACCGTCCAGCTCCGGACGAGCGGCGTGATCGGGTGCAACCGACGCCACTGCAGGTCCGTGCCGGGCTCGGGCGCGCTCACAGCCCCGCCAGCCGGGCCTCGCCGCGGGCCGAGAGGCGGTCGCGCAGGCGCGCGGCCTCCTCGGGCGGCAGTCCGGGGATCGTCGCGTCGGTCGCCGCGGCGGCCGTGTGCAGCTGCACCTTGGCGATGCCGAGCTTGCGGTCGAGCGGACCCGCCTGCACGTCGACGTACTGCATGCGCCCGTACGGGACGACGACGAGCGAGCGGAACAGGATGCCCTTGCGCACCAGCAGGTCGTCGTCGCGCTCCGCGTACCCGATCGCGCGGACCTGCCGCCCGACGAGCAGCGCCGCCCACAGGAACAGCAGGGCGGGCACAGCGGCGAGGATCCAGAACCACGGCGAGACGGCGATCGCGAGCGCCGCTCCCACGAGGACCGGGATGCCCGC
>CBINDH010000109.1:0-8278 GCA_966249365.1 uncultured Xylanimonas sp.
TCGGGCGGTTGCCTCGGCCGCGACGCCGAGGGGCGGCAGGTCCAGCACCCCGATCACCATGACCTCGTGCCGCACCCGCAGCCGCCCGAGCACCGCGTCGAGCTCCGGGGACGGCCGCGCCTCGTCCGTGACGATCACGACGAGGCTGTGCCGCACGAGCGTCGACACCAGGGTCCCCAGCAAGGCTCCCAGGTCCGACGGCGGAGCCTGCGGCGAGAACATCGGGTCGAGCGCGCGCAGCATCACCTCGAGCTCGGCGCTGCTCGACCGGGCCGGACGCCGCACCAGACGCTCGGCGTCGCCCGCCATGAGCGCCACCCGGTCGCCGCGATGGTGCGCGACCGCCGCGACGAGCCCGCAGCACTCGGCCGCCACCTGCGCCTTCGTCTGCCCGCCTGCGGCGGTCGCGGCCATCTCGCGTCCGGTGTCGACGACGAGGACGACGTCGAGCTGGGCGTCGCGCAGGAACCGCCGCACCACGGGCGCGCCCGTGCGGGCGGACGCCTTCCAGTCGATGTCGCCGACGTCCTGCCCCGGGACGTAGAGCTGGAGGTCGTCGAAGTCCTGGCCGTGGCCCTTGAACAGGGAGCGGTGCCTGCCCTCGAGCAGCCCGGAGGCGCGTCGCGACGTCGGCAGGTCGAGCCGGGCACGGACTGCCGCGAGCCGCGAGCGCGCACCCATGGTCAGGGGACGGGGACGGCGTCGAACACCGCGTCGACGATGTGCTCGGGCGGGACGTCGTCCGCGAGCGCGTCGAAGGTGCGGACGATGCGGTGGCGGAGGACGGCGTGCCGGACCGCCTTGACGTCGTCGGGGGTGACGTAGTCGCGGCCCTCCATGAGCGCGGTCGCCTGCCCGAGCCGCAGGAACGCGATGCCGCCGCGCGGTGACGCCCCGACCCGCACGTGCCGGTCGAGGCCGGGGACGGGACGCGGTCCGCCCAGCCGGGTCGTCGCGACGACGTCGACGATGTACCGCGTGACGCTCTCGTCGACGTGGACGCGCTGCGCGAGGCCCTGGAGCGTGACGACGTCGGCGAGCGTGACCGGGCTCGTCGCGAGCGGGGCCGTCATGCGGCCGGACGCGACGCGGTCGAGGATCTCGACCTCCTCGGCCGCGGTGGGGTATCCGAGCACCTCCTTGGCCAGGAACCGGTCCATCTGGGCCTCGGGCAGCACGTAGGTGCCCTCCTCCTCGATGGGGTTCTGCGTCGCGACCACCATGAACGGGTGCGGCAGCCGGTGCACGACGCCGCCGATCGACGTCTGCTTCTCCTGCATCGCCTCGAGCATCGCCGACTGCGTCTTCGCCGAGGACCGGTTGATCTCGTCGAGCAGGACGAGGTTCGCGTGCACGGGGCCGAGCTGGGTGCTGAACTCGCCGGTCGTGTAGTTGAACACTTGGGTTCCGACGATGTCGTTGGGCATCAGGTCGGGCGTGCACTGGATCCGGTGGAACGTGCCGGCGACGGCCTCGGCGAGCGTCTGCGCGGCCGTCGTCTTGGCCAGTCCGGGCACGGACTCGAGCAGCACGTGCCCGCCCGCGAGGAGCGCGCCGACCAGCCCGGCACGCAGCCGCTGCTGACCGACGACGCGCTGGTCGAACACGGCGTCCACCCGGGCGAGCAGCTCCGTCGCCCGCGCGAGGTCGTCGGCGTCGATGCCGGTCTGCGATCCGCCGCGCGCGAAGCGCAGTCCCGCCGGAGCACCCATGGGCGGCGAGTGTAGGGGGAGTGCCGCTGCTCCGGGGCGGCCTTCCCGCGGCGGGCCGCATCCCGGACCGGCGGCCCTGCCACCCCGTCGCAGGGCCGCGGGGTCCGGCGGCACCTCCGGCGCGCCTACGCTGGGCGCGTGACCGCGCGTTCCGTTCCCGACGTCGTCGCGCCGCCCGACGGCTCCGCCTCCCGACCGTGGTGGCTGGTGCTCGCCGCGCCCGGCGCCGTCGTCGTCGCGCTGGCGGCCCTGCTGGCGGCCGGCGCGTACACATCGGCCTTCTCCGCGGGGGCGTTCACCGACCCCGGTGCCCTGGTGCGCTGGGGGCAGCCCGTCGCGGAGGCGCTGAGCAACCTCGCCGCCGCCCTGACCCTGGGCGCGCTCGTGACCGCCGCCGCGTTCGTGGGGCCCGGCAGGATGCAGCGCACCGCGCTCACGACCGCCGGGGTGGCCGCCGCGGTGTGGGCGCTCGTCGGCGTCGTCGGGCTGGTGCTGCAGTACGCGGCCGTCTCGGGGACCCGGCTCGACGCACCCGGCTTCGGTGCCGGGCTCGGGCAGTACCTCACCGAGATCGAGCTCGGCCGCATCGGGCTCGTGATCGTCGTGCTCGCCGCCGTGACCTCCGCGGTGGCGCTCGCGGTGCGCGGTGCCGTCGGGGCCCTGTGGGCGTGCGTGCTGCCGCTCGCGGCCTTCGCGTACCAGGCGTCGACGGGGCACGCCGCGGGGTCGGCGGGCCACTCGCTCGCCGTCGGCGCGATGTTCCTGCACCTGGTGGGCGTGTCGCTGTGGGTCGGCGGCCTCGGGGCGATCGCGGTGCTGGTGGTCGCGGACCGTCGCAGCGGTGAGACGGTCTGGTCGGTCGCGGTGCCGCGGTTCTCCGTCGTCGCGTCGTGGTCGCTCGTGGCCGTCGGGTTCTCCGGGGTGGTCAGCGCGTGGGTCCGGCTCGGGTCGCCCGGCGACCTGGTGGGCACGCGGTACGGGTGGCTGGTGGTCGTCAAGGCCGTGCTGCTGGCAGCCCTGGGCATGCTCGGGCTCGCGCACCGTCGCCGGGTCGTCGCCCGGCGCGCGTGCCGTCGAGGTGCTCGTCATGGGTGCCGTCATGGGCGTCGCCGTCGGGCTCGCCGCCTCGCCGCCCCCCGTGCGCGACGACGTCCTCGACACCAGCCCGGCGTTCCAGCTCACCGGCTGGCCGCTGCCGCCGGAGCTGACGTCCGCCCGGTGGGTCACCGAGTGGCGGCTCGACCCGCTGTTCGCGTTCGCGTGCGCGGCCGGCATCGTCGTCTACCTCAGGTGGGTGCGGCGCCTCGCGCGGCGCGGCGACCGGTGGCCCGTGGGCCGGACCCTCGCGTGGTGCGCCGGCGTCGTCGTCGTCGCCTGGGTGACGAACGGCGGGCCCGCGATCTACGGCGAGGTGCTGTTCAGCGCGCACATGGTCGCTCACATGGTCCTGGCGCTGCTCGTGCCGATGCTGCTCGTGCTGGGCGCGCCCGTGACGCTGCTGATGCGGGCCGTGCCGCCGCGCAAGGACGGGTCGCGGGGGCCGCGCGAGTGGGTGCTCGGGTTCGTGCACTCGCGGTGGGGGCAGGTCGTCGCCAACCCGGTCGTCGCGGCGATCGTGTTCGTCGCGGGGATGCTGGTCTTCTACTACACGCCGCTGTTCGACTGGTCGTTGCGCAACCACGTCGGGCACGTGTGGATGGTCGTGCACTTCACGCTCGCCGGGTACCTGTTCGCGAACGCGCTCGTCGGCATCGACCCGGGGCCGAAGCGTCCCGGGTACCCGCTGCGGCTCGTGATGCTGTTCGCCACGATGGCGTTCCACGCGTTCTTCGGCGTGGCCCTGATGAGCCAGACGACGCTGCTCGCCGCCGACTGGTTCGGCAACATGGGCCGCCCGTGGGGCCTGTCGGCCATCGCGGACCAGCAGCACGGCGGCGACATCGCCTGGGGGATCGGCGAGCTGCCGACCCTCGTGCTCGCGATCACGGTCGCGGTCATGTGGACCCGCTCGGACGAGCGCGAGGCCCGCCGCCGCGACCGCCAGGCGGACCGCACGAACGACGCAGAGCTGGCGGACTACAACGCCATGCTGGCCAGACTGGCAGAGCGGGACAAGGGAGCGTAGTCACTGGTCACGCAGTCGCGCGGAGACCGTGACCGATCGCTACGGCCGCTCACGCCTCCGTGACGATCAGGTCCACCAGCGTCTCCAGGGCGCGCGGGTTGGCCGTGTCGCCGCCCGCGACGTACGCGTCCCGGGCTGCCGCCGCGTAGGTGCCGAGCAGGAGCTCGACGGCGACGTCCGGCGCGACGGCGAACTTCAGACCCACCTGCGCCATGAGCCGGATCAGCGCCGTCGCGAGCTCGTCGCGCATGGTGCGCTGCTGCGCCGTCCACGCCGCCCCGACCTCCGGGTCGCGCATCGCGAGCAGCTCGAACTCGGCGTTCATGAGGTACCAGCGCAGCTCGGGCGCCTTGCCCTCGGTGACCAGGGCGAGCACCGTGCGGATCGCGGCGCGGTCGATGCGCCGGTCGTGCACCACGTCCGTCGTGCCCAGCGCCGCGACCGCGGCCTCCAGCGCCGCGATGTGCTGGCGTGCCTGCCGGTCGGCCAGCGCCAGGAACAGCTCCGCCTTGGATGCGAAGTTCGAGTAGAACGCGCCGCGCGTGAAGCCCGCGGCGTCCGCGATGGCCTCGACCGACGCCGCCCCGAAGCCGAGGTCGGCGAAGACCTGGGCCGCGGCGTCGAGCAGGCGCTCGCGGGTGCGCTCGCGGCGAGCCGAGATCGTGGGGGCGTCCGTCACATGACGCAGTGTACGCATACACTTCTGTATCGAATACAGTTCTGTATCGAAACCCGTCACTTGCCACACAGGAGACGCATGTCCTCCGTCCTGTACCAGCTCGGCCGCTGGTCGCTGCACGCCCGCCGCCTCGTCGTCACCGGCTGGGTCGTGATCCTCGCCGTCATCGGCGGTGTCGCCGGACTCGTGATGGAGAGCCTCGACAACGAGGTCACCATCCCCGGCATCGAGGCGACCGCCGCCCTCGAGCGGCTCGCCGCCACGTTCCCCCAGGTCAGCGGCGTGTCCGCGCAGGTGGTCGTCGTCGCGCCCGACGGCGGTGCCATCGCCGACGACGACATGCGCACCGCGATCGAGGCGGCCGTCGCCTCGCTCGCCGACCTCGACCAGGTCGCCGCCGTGACCTCCCCGTACGACGACCTCCTGGCCGCCTCCGTCAACGACGCCGGCACCGCGACCCTCCTGCAGATCCAGCTCGACAGCGCCGACATCGGCTCCATCACGCACGAGACCAAGGACGCGCTCGCCGAGGAGGCCGCCGCCCTGCAGGCCGCGCTGCCCGACGGCGCCCGGGCCGAGCTCGGCGGCCAGCTCTTCGCCACCGAGTTCCCCGAGATCACGCTGACCGAAGGCCTCGGTCTCGTCGTCGCGCTCGTCGTGCTGGTGCTGACCCTCGGCTCGTTCGTCGCCGCCGGCCTGCCGATCATCAACGCCCTCGTCGGCGTCGGCGTGAGCATGGGCCTGCTGTTCGCAGCGACCGCCCTGACCACCATCGGGTCGACGACGCCCATGCTCGCCGTCATGCTCGGCCTCGCGGTCGGCATCGACTACGCGCTGTTCATCGTGTCCCGCCACCGCGACCAGCTCCGCACCGGGCTGTCGGTCGAGGAGTCGGTCGCGCGGGCCACCGCCACCGCCGGCTCCGCCGTCGTCTTCGCCGGACTCACGGTCATGATCGCGCTCTTCGGGCTCGCGGTCGCCGGCATCCCGTTCCTCACGGTCATGGGCGTCGCCGCGGCGGCGGGCGTCGGCATCGCCGTGCTCGTCTCGCTCACGCTGCTGCCCGCGATGCTCGGGTTCGCCGGCGAGCGGCTGCGGCCGAAGCGCGCCCCGGTGGTTGAGCCTGTCGAAACCACGCAGGACGTCGACGGTGCGGGGGTCTCGGCGGGGCTCGACCAGCAGGCGGCGGCTTCGGCGGAGCGCAACCGGCGCGGGTTCTTCGCCGCGTGGGTGCGCGGCGTGACCCGCTGGCCCGCCGTGACGATCGTCGTCGTCATCGTCGCTCTCGGTGCCCTGGCCTGGCCCGCGACCGGGCTGCGCCTCGCCCTGCCCGACGCCGGCGTCCTGCCCAAGGACTCGAGCGCCCGCATCACCTACGACATCGTCTCGGAGCAGTTCGGCGAGGGCTTCAACGGTCCGCTCATCGTCACGGCCCCGATCGTGACCAGCAACGACCCGCTCGGCCTGATGGACGCGCTCGCCGACGAGATCCGCGTGCTGCCCGGCGTCGCCGACGTCCCGCTCGCCACCCCGAACATGTCGGCGGACACCGGCATCATCCAGGTCGTCCCCGAGGGCGGCCCCGCGTCGGTCGCCACCGAGAACCTCGTGCACGAGATCCGCGGGCTGCGCCCCGAGCTCCAGGAGAAGTACGGCGTCGAGATCGCCGTCACCGGCTTCACCGCCGTCGGCATCGACGTCTCCGCGAAGCTCGGCGAGGCGCTGCTGCCGTTCGGCATCGTCGTCGTCGGGCTCTGCCTGGTGCTGCTCACCATGGTGTTCCGCTCGATCTGGGTGCCGATCAAGGCCTCGCTCGGCTACCTGCTGAGCGTCGGCGCGGCGTTCGGCGTCGTCACGCTCGTGTTCCAGGACGGGTTCCTCGCCGACCTGCTCAACGTCACCCGCACCGGGCCGATCATCAGCTTCATGCCCATCGTGCTCATGGGCATCCTGTTCGGCCTCGCCATGGACTACGAGGTGTTCCTCGTGTCCCGCATGCGCGAGGACTGGGTGCACTCCGAGGGCGAGAACCGCGCGAAGCGTGCCGTCCTGTCGGGCTTCCGCGGCTCGGCCCCCGTGGTCACCGCGGCCGCCGTCATCATGTTCGCCGTGTTCGTCGCGTTCGTGCCGCAGGGCGACATGAACATCAAGCCCATCGCGCTCGGCCTCGCGGTCGGCGTCGCGATCGACGCGTTCGTCGTCCGCATGGTGCTCGTCCCCGCGGTCATGGCGCTGCTCGGCGAGCGCGCCTGGTACTTCCCGCGCTGGCTCGACCGCCTGCTGCCGCACTTCGACGTCGAGGGCGAGGGCATCACCAAGGAGCTCGCCCTCGCCGACTGGCCCGAGCCCGGGTGCACCGACGTGGTCGTCGCGCACGAGCTCGTGGTCGAGGGCCCCGACGGGCCCGTGGTCGGCCCGGTCACGCTGCGCGTGCCCCACGGCACGTCGCTCGTGGTGCGCGCCGACGCCGGGACGCCGGTCGACGCGCTGCTGCTCGGGCTCGCCGGACGGCTCCATGTCGACTCGGGGGCCGTCAAGGTCGCCGGGTACGTGCTGCCGGAACGCGCCGCCGGGGTGCGCGGGCGGGTCGCCGTCGTCGACGCCGCCGTCGCCGCTGACGTCCTCGCGGGCGACGCGGACCCGGCCGAGCCGGCGGTCGCCGCCGCGGTGCGCGACGCCGCGCGCCGACGGACCCGCGCCGTCGTCGTGCTGCACGCCGAGGCCGTCGCCGACCGACGGGCGCGCGACGCGCTCCGGGCGGCGCTGGCCGACGCCCAGGCGGCGGGCATCGCGGTGCTCGCCGGGACCACCGGCGACGACGCGGCCGACCTGCTTCCCCGGGCGTTGATCGCGGACCTGTCCGCGCCCCCGGTCCCTGCCCTGGCCGGACGGGCGCACGGCGCCCAGACCGCCACCCTCGTCGACGACACGGAGGTGTCGCTGTGAACGCCCTTGCACGTACCGGCGCACGGAGCCGGGTCTGGCGCCTCGTCGCCGTCGCGCTGCTGCCGATCCTCGTGCTCGGCCTGCTCATCACGGCGCTGTGGAACCCCACCGACCGGCTCGACACCGTGCGCGCCGCCATCGTGAACCTCGACGAGCCGGTCACCGTGGACGGCCAGACCGTGCCGCTCGGCCGCCAGCTCGCGGCCGGGCTGGTGTCCGGTGCGGCGCCGTCGACGGAGCAGACGCTCAAGGCCGCGCCGGCGTCCGACGTGGGCTACCAGTGGGAGATCACCAGCGCCGAGGTGGCCCGCGCGGGCCTCGCCGACGGCACGTTCGCGACCGTCGTCACGATCCCCGAGGACTTCTCCGCCGCGGCGACGTCGTTCGGCGGCGACGCGGGCGAGGCCCGCCAGGCGACCATCGACGTCGCGACGCCCGCCGGCGGCCGCATCGCCGACACCGTCATCGCGCGCTACGTCGCCTCGACGGCGACGTCCGTCCTCGGCTCGTCGCTCACGCAGACGTACGTGGACAACGTGCTGGTCGGCTTCACGACGCTGTCCGACCAGCTCGGTCAGGCCGCCGACGGCGCGGGCCAGCTCGCCGACGGCGCCGGCTCGGCCGCCGACGGCGCGTCGCAGCTCGCGGACGGCGCCGGGCAGCTCGCCGACGGTGCCGGGACGGCAGCGGACGGCGCGGGCAGGCTCGCGGACGGCGCGCGGCAGGCCGCGAGCGGTGCGTCGGGCCTCGCCTCGGGCGCGCGTCAGCTCGCCGACGGCGCCGGGCAGCTCGCCGACGGCGCCGGGCAGCTGGCGG
>CBINDH010000110.1:0-8245 GCA_966249365.1 uncultured Xylanimonas sp.
CGAAGAACTCCATCTCCATCTGCTCGAACTCGCGCGTGCGGAAGATGAAGTTGCCCGGCGTGATCTCGTTGCGGAACGACTTGCCGATCTGGGCGATGCCGAACGGGGGCTTCATGCGGCTGGACGAGGCCACGTTCGCGAAGTTCACGAAGATGCCCTGGGCCGTCTCGGGCCGCAGGTAGTGCAGTCCGGACTCGTCCTCGACCGGGCCGAGGTACGTCTTGAGCATCATGTTGAAGTCGCGCGGCTCGGTCCACTGGCCGCGGGTGCCGCAGTGGGGGCACGCGATCTCGGTGAGCGCGATCGACTCGGGGTCGGCGATGCCCTTCTTCTCCGCGAGCTCCTCCTGCATCTGGTCGACGCGGAAGCGCTTGTGGCAGCTCAGGCACTCGGTCAGCGGGTCGGTGAACACGCCGACGTGGCCCGAGGCGACCCACACCTGGCGCGGCAGGATCACCGAGGAGTCGAGGCCGACGACGTCGTCGCGACGCGTCATCGCCTGCCACCACTGGCGCTTGATGTTCTCCTTGAGCTCGACGCCGAGGGGGCCGTAGTCCCAGGCGGAGCGCGATCCTCCGTAGATCTCGCCCGACTGGAACACGAAACCTCGGCGCTTGGCGAGGGAGACGACGGCCTCGAGACGGGCGGTGGCGGAAGGCGCAGCGGCCACGGGATCACTCCTGTGCGTTCGGCCCGCCGGTGGCTCCGGCGGAACTGGTGATGACGCCGGGTGGCGTCGGCGCGCACAAGCCTACGGTGCGCGGGCTCGGGGACCGTGAAGTTGACAATCGTTCTCAGGTTTACTGAAAATGATTCTCATGCGCCTTCGACGGACCGCGGCCGCCGCCGCCACCGCCCTCCTGCTCCCGCTCGCCGTCGCAGGGTGCGGCTCAGGGCAGGGCGCAGCAGGCGACGGCCGGCTGCAGGTGCTCGCCTCGTTCTACCCGCTGCAGTTCGTCGCCCAGTCCGTCGCCGGAGACCTCGCCGACGTCGCCAACCTCACGCCGCCCGCCGCGGACCCGCACGAGCTCGAGCTCTCCCCTGCGCGGTCGCGGGACATCTCCACCGCCGACGTCGTCATCACGCTCGGCGGGTTCCAGCCGGCCGTCGACGACGCCGTCGCCGCCCGCGAACCCGGGAACCTCGTCGACGCGGCCGCCGTCGTCCCCCTGCTCAGCCCGGACGTCACCGGCGGGTCGGACCACGACGAGCACGACGGCGAGCACGACGGTGAGCACGACGGTGAGGAGCACACCGCCGACGACGGCCACGACCACGGCGCCGACCTCGCCGGCCTCGACCCGCACTTCTGGCTCGACCCCACCCGGCTCGCCCTGCTCGCCGAGCCCGTCGCCGACGCACTGAGCGCCGCGGACCCGGACAACGCCGCGACGTTCGCGGCCAACGCCGCCGCGCTCACCGAACGCCTCGACGCGCTCGACCAGGAGCTCGCCGACGGCCTCGCCCCGTTCGCGGGCGCGACCCTCATCACCAACCACACCTCGTTCGGCTACCTCGCACAGCGCTACGGCCTCCGGCAGATCGGCGTCACGGGCCTCGACCACGACATCGAGCCGTCGCCCGCCCGCATGCGCGAGATCGGCGCCCTCGCCCGCGAGCACGGGGTGACGACGCTGTACTACGAGACGCTGGTCAGCCCCCGCGTCATCGAGACCCTCGCCTCCGACCTCGGCATCACCGCCGCCGTGCTCGACACCCTCGAAGGGCTCAGCCAGGACGAGGCCGCCGCCGGCGAGGACTATGTGAGCATCATGCAGCGCAACCTCGACGCACTCACTCAGGGACTGACCGCACCATGACCGCCACCGACGACGTCGTCATCGACGCCCGCGACGTCCACGTCCGCCTGGGCACCAGCCACGTGCTGCGCGGCGTCGACCTCCAGGTCCGCCGCGGCGAGGTCGTCGCGCTGCTCGGCGCGAACGGCTCCGGCAAGTCGACCCTGGTCCGCACGCTCGTCGGGGCGCTGTCCCCGGCGTCGGGCAGCATCACCGTGCCGCCCGCCGACCGCATGGGATACGTGCCGCAGCGCGTCAGCGCGGCAGGCGGCGTCCCCGCCACGGCGCAGGAGGTCGTCGCCTCGGGGCTGCTCGGCCCCGGGCGCCTGCGGCTCCCGAAGGGCTGGCGCACCCGCGTCCGAGACGCGCTCGGCCTCGTCGGGCTCGTCGACCGCTGCCACGACGCGACCAACCACCTCTCGGGCGGCCAGCAGCAGCGCGTGCTCATCGCCCGCGCCCTGGTCCGCGAGCCCGAGCTGCTCGTGCTCGACGAGCCGGTCGCCGGCGTCGACCAGCCCTCGCAGGAGCAGTTCGCCGCCACGATGACCCGCCTCGTCGACCGGGGCCTGACCGTACTCGTCGTGCTGCACGAGCTCGGCGAGCTCGCCCCGCTCGTCAGCCGCTGCGTCGTGCTGCGGCACGGCCGCGTGGTGCACGACGGCGCCCCGCCGCCGGCCCGCAACGGTCACGCCGCGCACGACCACGAGCACGTCCACCCGCACGCGGCGGCGCTCGCCGAGGTCGCGGGCGGCGAGAGCGGCTTCGCAGGCTTCGAGGACTCCACGGCGGCCCTCACCGACCACCCGGAGGTGCACCCGTGATCGACATGCTGACCGACCCGCTCATGCAGCGGGCCCTGATCGCGGCCCTCCTGGTCGGTGCCGCGGCACCCATCGTGGGCACCTATCTGGTCCAGCGCCGCCTGTCGCTGCTGGGCGACGGCATCGGCCACATCGCGCTCACCGGTGTCGCCCTCGGCTGGCTCGTCGGCGCGGCCATGGGGCTGCGGCCCGCGGACGCGCTGACCATCCCCGGCGCCGTCGTCACCGCCGTCCTGGGCTCGGTGCTCATCGAGGTCGTCCGCCGGCGCGGCCGCACGTCGGGCGACCTCGCGCTCGCCCTGATGTTCTACGGCGGCATCGCGGGCGGCGTGCTCATCATCGGCCTGGCAGGCGGCACGTCGGGAAACCTCATGGCGTACCTGTTCGGGTCCATCTCGACCGTGACGACGTCCGACCTCGTGCTCACCACGGTGCTCACCGCGATCATCCTGGCGATCGGCATCGGGCTGCACACCGCGCTGTTCGCCGTGAGCCACGACGAGGAGTTCGCCGTCGCCGCGGGGCTGCCGGTGTGGCTGCTCAACATGGCCGTGGCCGTCGTGGCCGCCCTCACCGTGACGGTCGCGATGCGCGTCGTGGGCCTGCTGCTCGTCTCCGCGCTCATGATCGTGCCCGTCGCGGTCGCCCAGCAGCTCACGCACTCGTTCCGCCTCACGATGCTGCTGGCCAGCGTCGTCGGCGTCGTCGTCTGCATCGCGGGCCTGAGCATCACCTACTGGCACAACGTCTCCCCCGGCGCCACCATCGTGGTGCTCGCGATCGGCGTCTACCTGCTCGCCGCGGCCGCCCGGCCGCTGCTGCACCGGCGGGCGGCGCTCGCGCACGACCCGCACCCCGACATCCCGGACGACGTCCGCGTGCCCGCGACCGCGGCACGCACCACCTCCGACGACGAGGAGTGCCCGTCATGAGCACCCCACCGGTACGGATGACCCGGCAGCGCGCGGCCGTCGCCGAGGCGCTGCAGGGCGTCGACGAGTTCCGCAGCGCCCAGCAGCTCCACGAGGAGCTGCGCCGTCGTGGCGACACCGTGGGCCTCGCGACCGTCTACCGCACGCTGCAGGCGCTGGTCGACGGCGGCGACGTCGACGTGCTGCGCACCGACGACGGCGAGAGCGTCTACCGCTGGTGCGCGCGCCGCGAGCACCACCACCACCTGGTGTGCCGCGCGTGCGGCAAGACGGTCGAGATCGACGGCCCGACCGTCGAGGCGTGGGCGCAGATGGTGGGCACGGAGCACGGCTTCACGAGCATCGAGCACACCATCGAGCTGTGGGGCGTGTGCGCCGACTGCCGGGCCGCCGGGGCGTGACACCTCCCGCGTGTCGAGAGCACGCCTCACGGCGTGAGAAAGTTAGGCAGTGCTTACCTCCCCGGGTGCGGCGCCGCCGACCGCCGACACCATGCCCGCACGGGCTCGGACGCGGCTGACCCTCGTGCTCGCCGGGACGGCCGCGCTGCTCGTGGTCGTCGTCGCCGCGAGCCTCCTGCTCGGCGTGCGCTCCGTCCCGGTCGGTTCCGTGTGGGACGCCATCTGGCCCGGGGCCGCCGGCCACGACCTCGCGGACCCCGACCAGGCGGTCGTCGCCCGGCTGCGGGTGCCGCGCACCGTGCTGGGCCTGGCGGCCGGCCTGGCGCTCGGCTGCGTCGGCACCGTGATCCAGGGCGTGACGCGCAACCCGATCGCCGACCCCGGCCTGCTCGGCATCACGCCCGGCGCCTCGCTCGCCGTCGTCATGGCCGTCTCGTTCCTCGGGGTCACGACACCGCTGGGGTTCGTCTGGTTCGCGTTCGCGGGTGCGGCGCTGGCCGCCGTCGTGGTGTTCTCCATCGGACGCGCACAGCCCGTACGGCTGGCGCTCGTCGGCGCGGCGGTGACCGCGTTCATCACCCCCGTCATCGCGCTCGTGCTGCTGCGCGACCCGCTCGCGTTCGACCGGTACCGGTTCTGGGCCGTGGGCTCGCTGACCGGCCGCGGGCTCGACGCGGTCGCCGCGCTGTGGCCGTTCCTGCTCGTCGGCGTCGTGCTCACCGCGCTGCTCGCACCCCGGCTCACCCTCCTGGCCATGGGCGACGACGTCGCCACGGCGCTCGGGCAGGACGTGCGGCTGACGCGCTCGATGTCGGCCGCGGTCATCGTCCTGCTCGCGGGCGTGGCCACGGCGCTGGCCGGCCCGATCGCCCTCGTCGGGCTCGTCGTCCCGCACGCCGCCCGGCGGCTCGTCGGCACCGACTACCGGCGGATGACGCCGGTCGCCGCGCTCCTGGGGCCTGCGATGCTGCTGGGCGCCGACGTCATCGGCCGCCTCATCGTCCCGAACGCGGAGCTGGAGGCGGGCGTGGTGGCGGCCTTCCTGGGCGCCCCGGTGCTGGTGGCAGTGGCCCGCGGCCGATCCGTGGCGGGGGTGTGAGATGGGTGCGATGACCGTTCTGGGCGGCACTTCGGTGTCCGCGCGGCAGTTCGAACTGCCGCCCAGAAACCAGACTGCCGCCCTGATCGGGGGTGGCCGGTGAGTGTCATCGCCGCGCTGCGGGGGGAGCGGCGGCGGCGGCAGGTTGTCGTCGTCGGGGTCGCCCTCGTGGCCATCCTCGTGCTCGGGACCCTCGGGCTGACGCTCGGGGCCGCCGGCGTCTCGCCCGGGCGGGCGCTGGCCGCCGTCTTCGGCGTCGGGGACACCGGCGACGTGTTCGTGGTCCAGCGGCTGCGCCTGCCGCGCGTCCAGGCGGCGCTGCTCGCCGGCGTGGCGTTCGCCCTGGCCGGCGCGCTGTTCCAGTCGACGCTGCGCAACCCCCTCGCCTCCCCCGACATCCTCGGCGTCTCCACCGGCGCCAGCCTCGGCGCGGTCTGGGCGATCCTCGTGCTCGGGACGACCGGCGTGGCCGTCGCCGCCTGGGCCTTCGGCGGGGCGCTCGCCGCGGCCACGGCGATCTGGCTGCTGGCGTGGCGGCGCGGCCTGCACTCGATCCGGTTCGTCCTGGTGGGCGTCGGCATCGCGTACGTGTGCGGTGCCGTGCTGAGCTGGCTGCTGGCCCGCGCCGAGATCCGCGACGCGCAGGTGGCGCTGCTGTGGACCATCGGGTCAGTCGCCGACGTGCGCGGCACCTCGCTGGCGATCCTCGCCGGCGGAGTCCTCGTCCTCGGGATCGCCGCGGCGGCCCTGTCCCGCACGCAGGCTCCCCTGTCGCTCGGCGACGAGTTCGCGGCGGCGCTCGGCGTGCGCGTGTCCGTGGCCCGGGCGGGCGCCTTGCTCGTCGCCGTCGCACTGGTGGCGGTCGCGACGTCGGCGGCCGGGCCGATCGCGTTCGTCGCGCTCGTCTCGCCCGCCATCGCGCGCCGCCTGATCGACGACGGCGGGGCCGATCTGGCCGCCTCCGCCGTCGTCGGCGCCCTCCTCGTCCTTGCCGCCGACCTGCTCGGCCAGCACGCGCTCGGGCCGCTCAGCGTCCCGGCCGGCGTGGTGACCGGGCTCGTCGGCGCCCCGTACCTCCTGTGGCTGCTCAGCGGCCGCGCCGATCGAAGGGTGGCCGCTGCGTGACCGCGCCTACCAACACCGTGCCGGCCCTGCGCGCAGAGGCCGTGCGCCTCGGCTACGACGGCCGCACCGTCGTCGACGGTCTGACGCTCGACCTGCCCGCGGGCAAGGTCACGGCGATCGTCGGCCCGAACGCGTCGGGCAAGTCGACGCTGCTCAAGGGCCTCGCCCGGCTGCTGCCGCTCGAGGCGGGCCGGGTGCTGCTCGCCGGGAACGACGTCTCAACCCTGCCGCGCCGCGAGCTCGCCCGGCTCCTCGGGGTGCTGCCACAGTCGTCCATCGCGCCCGACGGCGTTCGCGTCGCCGAGCTGGTCTCCCGGGGACGGTTCCCGCACCAGGGCTGGTTCGGCCGGCACTCGTCGACCGACGACGCCGTCGTGGCCCACGCCCTGGAGGCCACCGGGACGGCGTCGCTGGCGGACCGGCCGGTCGCCGAGCTCTCCGGCGGCCAGCGGCAGCGCGTGTGGGTGGCCATGGTGCTCGCCCAGGAGACGGACATCGTGCTGCTCGACGAGCCCACGACATTCCTCGACGTCGCGCACCAGGTCGACCTCCTCGACCTGCTCACCTCGCTCAACGAGGAGCGCGGCACCACGGTGGTGATGGTGCTGCACGAGCTCAACCTCGCGGCGCGGTACGCCGACCACCTCGTCGTGATGCGCGACGGCGGCGTCGTGGCGGAGGGCCCGCCGTCGCAGGTCCTGACGGCCGAGGCCGTGCGCGACGCGTTCGGGCTGGAGGCGCGCGTCGTGCCGGACCCGGTCTCGGGGACGCCTCTCGTCGTCCCGGTCGGCCGCACGCGGGCCGCGCAGAGCGAGATACATCACGGAGGCGTTTCCTAATTCGGGCGAAGGGAGGTTAGCCTTACCTCGCTCGGCTTCTCGCGGGGTCGAGCCTCATACCAACCCTCCCCTTGAGGAGCACTTTCGTGCGATTCCGTCGCCCCGCCACCGCCGTGGCCGCCCTGCTGGCCGCCGCCTCCCTCGCCCTTGCCGGCTGCTCGTCGTCGCCGCAGAACGACGCGTCCGCGCCGACCGACGCCGCGGCCTCCGGAGCCACCGACGCGTTCCCCCTCACCGTGGACTCCGCGCTCGGCACCGCGACCATCGACGCCGCGCCCGAGCGCGTCGTCACCTGGGGCTGGGGCTCCACCGAGGCGGCCATCGCCCTCGGGGTGTACCCCGTCGCCGTGGCCGAGCAGCGCTGGACCGTCGGCGCCGGCAACCTCCTGCCCTGGGTCGAGGAGGCCTTCGACGACGCCGGCGTCGAGCACCCGGCCGTCCTGACCGACGACGGCTCCGCGGTGCCCTACGAGGAGATCATCGCGGTCGATCCCGACCTCATCCTGGCCCCCTACTCCGGCCTCACGCAGGAGCAGTTCGACCTGCTGAGCGACATCGCGCCCGTCGTCGCCTACCCCGAGGCCGCCTGGACCACGCCCTGGGACGAGGTCATCCGCGTGGCCGCCAAGGCGCTCGGCCGCACCTCCGCCGGCGACGAGGTCCTCGCCGGCATCACGACCTTCCTCGCCGAGCAGAAGGCCGCCCACCCCGAGTTCGAGGGCGTGACCTTCGCCGGCATCTGGGACGGCGACGGCTCCGTGTCCGTCTACACCCCGGCCGACCCGCGCGTCGCCATCCTCACCGAGCTCGGGCTCGAGATCGCGCCCTCGGTCAGCGAGCTCGACTCCTCGAACGGCGGCTTCTACTACGACCTCTCCTACGAGAAGGTCGACCAGCTCACCACGGACTTCGTGATCATGTACGGCTCCACCGCCGAGGAGGTCGAGGCGTCGATCGCCAAGCCCGCGGTCCAGGCGATCCCGGCCGTCGCGGCGGGCCGCATCGTCAAGGTCGTGGACCCGGTCACGGTCTCGTCCGTCTCGCCCCCGACGGCGCTGACCTTCCAGTGGGAGGGCGGGCTGCCCTCGCTGGTCACCCAGATCGCCGACGTCGTCGGCGGCTGACCCGAGCAGCCACCGGCGGCGACCGGGGCGATCGGCACCGTGAAAAGAGAGGGGGGGGTGGACATGGGGGGGAAGGGCCGGCGAGGTTTGGAGTTAGGGTAGGTG
>CBINDH010000111.1:0-8210 GCA_966249365.1 uncultured Xylanimonas sp.
GTCGCGGCCACGATGAGCCGCGACAACCGCTTGCTCCGCTGACCCGGCCCGCTGCCGGTTGAGCCCCGTCGAAGCCAGGGTTTCGACGGGGCTCAACCGGCGGTGCCGGTGGTTTCGACGGGGCTCAACCGGCGGTGCCGGTGGTTTCGACGGGGCTCAGCCAGCAGCGACGGGCTCCACCAGCAGGGCTCAGGCGCGGGGCTTCTTGACCGGCGGCTCGCCCAGCTCGGACGCCACGACGACGATGCCGCCCTGGACGTCGGGGTCGCCCTGACCCTCGACGGCCTCGACGAGCTCCGACGGCCCCTCGACGCGACCCGCGCCGCGGACGTCGTCGAGCGCCGAGCGGACGCCCGGCAGCGCGGCGGCGGGGACGGCGAGCGTCACCGAGAGGATCGGGGTCTTGGGCGACACCTTGGCCTCGGACTTGATCTTGCGCAGCGCGGCCAGGGCGTTGCCGGCCGCGGCGAGCTGCGCCGGGTCGGCGTCGCCCGCGGCAGCCCGCAGCGGGGCGGAGACCGGCCACGGCGCGCGGTGCACCGAGCCCTCGCGCCACCACGACCATACCTCCTCGGTCGCGTACGGCAGCACCGGGGCCAGCAGGCGCAGCATCGTGTCGAGCGCGAGCGCGAGCGCCGTGCGCGCGGAGACGGTCTCGGCCGTCACGTCGGACGCCGAGGCGCCGGCCCCGTAGGCGCGGTCCTTGACCAGCTCGAGGTAGTCGTCGCAGAACGTCCAGAAGAACGTCTCCGTGGCCTCGAGCGCCTTGGTGTGGTCGTAGGCCTCGTACGCCTCGGTGGCGATGTCGACGACGTCGGCCAGGCCGGCGAGCATGGCGCGGTCGAGCTCGACCGTCACGAGCGCCGGGTCGAGGACGATCTCGCCGACGCCCGTCTCGGCGTCGCGGCCGAAGTCGAGCACGAACTTCGAGGCGTTGAGCACCTTGATCGCCAGACGGCGGCCGATCTTCATCTGGCCCTCGTCGAACGCGGCGTCGGTGCCGAGGCGCGCGGAGGCCGCCCAGTAGCGGACAGCGTCCGAGCCGTGCTGCTCGAGCAGGCCCAGCGGCGTGACGACGTTGCCCTTCGACTTCGACATCTTCTTGCGGTCGGGGTCGAGGATCCAGCCGCTGATCGACGCGTTGGCCCAGGGCAGGCCGCCGCACTCGAGGTGCGAGCGCACCACGGTCGAGAACAGCCAGGTGCGGATGATGTCCTGGCCCTGCGGGCGCAGGTCCATGGGGTAGATGCGCGCGAACAGGTCGGCGTCGCGCTCCCACTGGCTCACGATGAGCGGGGTGAGCGACGACGTCGCCCAGGTGTCCATGATGTCCTGGTCACCGACGAACCCGCCGGGGGTGCCGCGCTGGTCCTCGGTGTAGCCCGCGGGTGCCTGCGCGGTCGGGTCGACCGGGAGCGCGTCCTCGGACGGGACGATCGGGTTGTCGAAGTCGACGTCGCCCGACTCGAGCACCGGGTACCACAGCGGGATGGCCACGCCGAAGAAGCGCTGGCGGCTGATCAGCCAGTCGCCGTTGAGCCCGCCGACCCAGTTCTCGTAGCGCACGCGCATGAAGTCGGGGTGGAAGACGAGCTCCTTGCCGCGGGCGAGCAGCTCGCCCTTGAGGTCCCGGCCGGGCACCTCCCGACCGCCGTTGCGGATGTACCACTGGCGGCTGGTGACGATCTCGAGGGGCTTGTCGCCCTTCTCGTAGAAGTTCGTCTTGCGCTGCGTGGGGACCGGCTCGGCAGCCAGGTCGCCCGAGGCGCGCAGCGCGTCGACGACGGCGGTGCGGGCCGAGAACGTCGTCTTGCCCGCCAGGCCCTCGGCGTACAGGGCCTCGCCGGGGCCGCCGGCGATCCACTCCGGCGTCTCGCGGGACAGCCGCCCGTCGCGCTGGATGATCGAGCGCGTGGGGAGCTGCAGCTCGCGCCACCACTGGACGTCGGTCAGGTCGCCGAAGGTGCAGCACATCGCGATGCCGGCACCCTTGTCGGGCTCGGCGGCGGGGTGCGCGAGCACCGGGACCTCGACGCCGAACAGCGGTGAGGTCACGGTCGTGCCGAACAGCGGCTGGTAGCGCTCGTCGTCGGGGTGCGCGATGAGCGCGACGACGGCGGGGATGAGCTCGGGGCGCGTCGTCTCGATGTGGATCGGCGAGCCGTCGGCGGCGTGGAACGCGACCTTGTGGAAGAAGCCCGGGTAGTCGCGCGCCTCGAGCTCGGCCTGCGCGACGGCCGTCTGGAACGTGACGTCCCACAGGCCGGGCGCCTCGGCCTGGTAGGCCTCGCCGCGCGCGAGGTTGCGCAGGAAGGCGCGCTGCGCGGCGGCGCGCGAGTTCGCGTCGATCGTCTGGTACGTCTGCGCCCAGTCGACCGACAGGCCGAGGTACCGCCAGACCTCCTCGAACGACTTCTCGTCCTGGGCCGTCAGGCGCAGGCACAGCTCGATGAAGTTCTGGCGGCTGACCGGCACCTGGTCGGCCAAGGAGGACTTCCCGGCCTTGCCCTCGACGCCCTCGTGCGGCGGCACGAAGTCGGGGTCGTAGGGCAGCGAGATGTCGACGCGCACGCCGTAGTAGTTCTGCACGCGACGCTCGGTGGGCAGGCCGTTGTCGTCCCAGCCCATCGGGTAGAACACCTCGAGGCCACGCATCCGCTTGTAGCGCGCGAGCAGGTCGGTGTGCGTGTACGAGAACACGTGCCCGATGTGCAGCGAGCCGGACGCCGTCGGCGGGGGTGTGTCGATCGAGAAGATCTGCTCGCGGGACTTGGTGCGGTCGAACGCGTACGTGCCCTCGGCCTCCCAGCGCGCGCCGAGCTTGGTCTCGAGGCCCTCGATCGAGACCCGGTCCGGTACGTCCCGTACCACCGCGCGGACGACGTCTACCTGCGCGTCGGCGGCAGGAGAGGTGGTCGTGGCGGACGGTGTGGTCGGGAAGTCGCTCATGGTGGGCCATTCTCCCAGATCTGCGCGAGCGCAAGAACCCGCGCCGCGGTGACACAACCCATCGAGGGAATCGATCGGACCTATTTGCTGTTTCGATGGATCATGCCGCACTCTGTACGGCAGCCCGACCGGGCCCCACGCACGACTCCAAGGAGCAGAACCATGCGCCGCACCCGCGCACTCGTCACCGCCGTCGCCGCTTCGCTCGTCCTGGCGCTCGGCGCATGCGCGTCCGGCTCCCAGGGGGCCGACGGCGCGGCGGGCGACGACCTCGGCCTGGTGAAGGCCGGCACCCTGACCGTGGCGACCGAGGGGACCTACCGCCCGTTCAGCTACCACCAGGACGGCGCCGGCGAGCTGGTCGGCTACGACGTCGAGGTGGCCAAGGCGGTCGGCGAGAAGCTGGGCCTGAAGGTCGAGTTCCAGGAGACGCAGTGGGACGCGATCTTCGCCGGTCTGGACGCGGGCCGGTTCGACACCATCGCGAACCAGGTCTCCATCACCCCCGACCGCGAGGCGAGCTACCTGTTCAGCGAGCCGTACACGGTCTCGCACGGCGTGGTCGTGGTCCGCGAGGGCGACACGTCGGTGTCCTCGTTCGAGGACCTCGCGGGCAAGACGACCGCGCAGTCGCTCACCAGCAACTGGTACAAGCTCGCCACCGAGTCCGGCGCGGACGTCGAGCCCGTCGAGGGCTGGGCGCAGGCCGTCACGCTCCTGCAGCAGGAGCGCGTCGACGCGACCATCAACGACGAGCTGACGTACCTCGACTTCGTCAAGGAGAAGGGCCAGTCCGGCATCGCGGTCGCCGTCACGACCGAGGACTCATCGCTCAGCGCGCTCGTCTTCACGAAGGACAAGACGGCGCTGCAGGCCGAGGTGGACGCCGCCCTGGCCGAGCTCGCCGCCGACGGCACGCTCAGCGAGCTGTCGCAGAAGTACTTCGGCGCCGACGTCAGCAAGTGACCCCGCAGCGCCGGCCATGCCCCTCGGCGGGCCTGGCCGGCGCTGACGTGGTTACGTGACCATCGTGGACTGGGACCTGTTCACGAGCTCGTTCTGGCCGATCGCGCGCGGCGCCCTCGTGGGGACGATCCCGCTCGCGCTCGTGTCGTTCGTCATCGGGCTCGTCATCGCCCTCGGGATCGCGCTGCTGCGGCTCTCGTCGAACCCCGTGCTCTCGTGGCTGGGGCGCGCGTACGTGTCGGTCATCCGCGGCACGCCGCTGCTGGTGCAGCTCTTCGTGATCTTCTTCGGCCTGCCGTCGATCGGCGTCGTCGTCAACCCCTGGCCGAGCGCCGTCGCCGCGTTCTCGCTCAACGTCGGCGGCTACGCCGCCGAGGTCATCCGCGCGGCCATCCTCTCCGTGCCCCAAGGGCAGTGGGAGGCCGCCTACACGATCGGCATGAAACGCACGATGACGCTGCGGCGCATCGTGCTGCCGCAGGCCGCGCGCGTCTCGGTGCCGCCGCTGTCCAACACGTTCATCTCGCTGGTCAAGGACACCTCGCTCGCCTCGCTGATCCTCGTCGCCGAGGCGTTCCGGGCCGCGCAGGTGATCGCCGCGTCCACGTTCGACTACATGCTGCTGTACCTCGAGGTCGCGCTCGTGTACTGGCTGGTGTGCACGGTCCTGTCCGCCGGTCAGGACCGGCTCGAGAGGAGGCTCGAGCGGTATGTCTGACGCCGCCCAGCCCCTGCTCCGCGCGCGGGGCATCCGCAAGTCCTTCGGCGACCACGAGGTGCTCCGGGGCGTCGACCTCGACGTGCGGCGCGGCCAGGTCATCGCGCTCATCGGCCCCTCCGGGTCGGGCAAGACGACGATGCTGCGCTCCCTCAACGGGCTCGAGACGCCGTCGGCGGGGACGCTTGAGGTCAGCGGCGGCCCGTCGATCGACTTCGCGCGCCCGGTGCCCTCGGACGTGCGCCACGCGCTGCGCGACCGGTCCGCGATGGTGTTCCAGCACCACAACCTCTTCCCGCACCTGACGGTGCTGCAGAACGTCGTCGAAGGTCCCGTGCAGGTGCGGCGGGTGCCGCGCGGGCAGGCGGAGGCCCGCGCGGCACAGCTGCTCGAGCGGGTCGGGCTGGCCGACAAGCGCGACGCGTACCCGCGCCAGCTCTCGGGCGGGCAGCAGCAGCGCGTCGGCATCGTGCGCGCGCTCGCGCTCGGGCCCGACCTGCTGCTGTTCGACGAGCCGACGTCGGCGCTCGACCCGGAGCTCGTCGGCGAGGTACTGGTCGTGATGAAGGAGCTCGCGGAGGAGCGCTGGACGATGGTGGTCGTGACGCACGAGCTGTCGTTCGCGCGCGAGGTCGCCCACGAGGTCCTGTTCCTCGACGGGGGAGTCGTGCACGAGCGCGGCACGCCGCGCGAGCTCTTCACCAACCCGCGCGAGGAGCGCACGCGGCAGTTCCTCCACAGGATCCTCAACCCGCTCGACTGAGCTGACCCCTAGGCTGCTCGGGTGACCGAAAAGGTGTGGCAGATCGAGCCGTCCGGCCCCCTGCGCGGGGACGTGACCGTGCGCGGCGCCAAGAACGCGGTGAGCAAGCACATGGTCGCGGCGATGCTCGGCGACGGCCCGAGCGTCATCCGCAACGCGCCCGACGTCGGCGAGGTCGGGATCACGGCCGCCATGCTCGACGCGCTGGGCACCCGGGTCGAACGCACGGGCGACCGGCTCGATGTCGTCCCCGGCCCGGTCGGGAGCCCCAAGGTGCCGATCGAGTTCACGGGCCTCAACCGGATCCCGATCCTCATGCTGGGCCCGCTGCTGCACCGCGCGGGGGAGGCGTTCGTGCCGTTGGTCGGCGGCGACCCGATCGGCCGGCGGCCGGTCGACTTCCACGTCGACGCGCTGCGTGCGCTGGGCGCCGAGGTGGAGATCGCCGCCGACGGCATCCACGCGCGCGCGTCCCGCCTGCGCGGCACCCGGATCCACCTGCCCTACCCGAGCGTCGGGGCGACCGAGACGGTGCTGCTGGCGGCCGTGCTGGCCCAGGGCAAGACGGTGATCCGCAACGCCGCCACCGAGCCGGAGATCATCGAGCTCGCCCTCTACCTGCAGCGCATGGGTGCGCGCATCTCGTTCTCGCCCGACCGGCGCATCGTCGTCGAGGGCGTCGACAGGCTCACGGGAGCCGAGACGACGCTCGCGGGCGACCGCATCGAAGCGTTCTCCTACCTCGTGGCCGGTCTCGTCACGGGCGGCGAGGTGCGCGTGCACGGCTGCCCGCAGGACCGGCTCGTCACGGCGATCACGACGCTCGCGCGGATGGGCGCCCAGTTCCAGATCACGGACGACTGGATCATGGCGTCGGCACCCGACGGGCTGCGGCCCGCCTCCGTCCAGACCGACACGCACCCCGGGTTCGCGACCGACTGGCAGACCCCGCTCATGGTGCTGTTCACGCAGGCCGACGGCATGTCGGTGCTGCACGAGACGGTGTACGAGAACCGGCTGGCGTACGTGCCCGCGCTGCAGTCGATGGGCGCGGAGATCGAGGTGTACGACACGTGCCTGGGCGGCCCGGCGTGCCGCTACCACGACACGAGCGCCGTGCACTCGGCCGTGGTCCGCGGCGTCACCCGACTGCGCGGGGGAGACGTCACCATGCCCGACATCCGCGCCGGGTTCTCGGCCGTCCTCGCCGCCGCCGTGGCCGAGGGCCCGTCGACGCTGCGCGGCGTGCACCACATCGAGCGCGGCTACCACCGGCCCGTCGAGCAGTTCCAGAACCTCGGCCTGACGCTGCGGGCATAGGCTCCCTCGCATGGCTTCTGACCTCACCATCGGCTACGCCGCCATGCTCGAGCAGTTCCACCCCACGGAGGTGGTCGAGCTGTCGGTGCTCGCCGAGCAGCACGGGTTCTCCGGCGTCATGGCGGCCGACCACTACCAGCCGTGGGTGCCCCAGCAGGGGCAGGCGGCGTTCGTGTGGAACGTGCTGACCGCCCTCGGCGAGCGCACGCGCGGAGACATCGGCCCGGGCGTCACCGCGCCCACGTTCCGCTGGCACCCCGCGATGGTCGCGCAGGCGTCCGCGACGCTCGCCGCCATGTACCCGGGCCGCCACTGGCTGGGGCTCGGGTCGGGCGAGGCGCTCAACGAGCACGTCATCGGCGGCTACTGGCCCGAGGCGGCCGAGCGCAGCAACCGCATGTTCGAGGCCATCGAGATCATCAAGAAGCTCTTCCGCTCGGGCATCGAGGGCAAGGACGTCAAGCACCGCGGCGAGTTCTACACGCTCGAGACGACGCGCCTGTGGACCATGCCCGAGGTCGCCCCGGAGATCCTCGTGGCCACGGCCGGGCCCATCAACGCCAAGCGCACCGGCAAGTACGCCGACGGCATCATCACGGTGGGCGCGCCGCTGGAGAAGATCTCCATGCTGTTCGGCAAGTTCGAGGAGGGCGTGCGCGAGTCGGGCCGCGACCCCGAGGGCATGCCGAAGGTTCTCCAGGTGCACATGAGCTGGGCCGAGACCGACGAGGAGGCCCTCGCCAACGCGATGACCGAGTGGCCCAACGGCGGCATGAAGTTCCCCAAGGCCGACATCCGCTCGCCGTATGACTTCGAGCAGATGGCCAAGCTCGTCCGCCCCGAGGACTTCCAGGGCCGGATGCTAATCTCGTCCGACCTCGAGGCGCACCGCCGCGAGATCCAGCGCTACGCCGACCTGGGCTTCGACCAGATCTACCTTCACAACGTCGGCCGCAACCAGAAGGAGTGGATCGAGGCGTTCGGCCGCGAGGTGCTGCCCAAGATCACCTGCTAGGTCGCACCGCTCGCCGCGCCAGGCCGCGGATTGAGTCGATTTCCGACTCATCCGTCCGCCTAACCGCCGTGTCGGCCGATCGCGGTTGCCCTCCGCCGGCGTTTGAGCCGCGCGGCGGTTCAATCGAGCGTCGAAACAGGATCATCGATGCCTGGTTCGAGGCACTCTACGGACCGTTGAGTCGCTCAGCGGTTCAATTCGCGGCCGAGCAGCGCCGACATGTCAGGATTTGGGCGTGGCAGGCGACACGCGCGTCGTAGTCCTGGCGGGCGGCTTCGGCGGCGCGCGCATGGCACACGGCTTCGCCCAGCTCGGCGAGGACGTCGCGCTGAGCGTCGTCGGCAACACCGGCGACGACCTCGAGCTCCACGGCCTGCACGTCTCGCCCGACCTCGACACGGTCATGTACACGCTCGCCGGGCTGGCCAACGACGCCACCGGCTGGGGCGTCCGCGAAGAGACCTGGTCAGCGGCCGAGA
>CBINDH010000112.1:0-8176 GCA_966249365.1 uncultured Xylanimonas sp.
CGCCGCAGGTCAGGGGGACGCGTGCGGTGTGCCGGCATGGGGGGTGCCTCGCTTCTCCCGGGGTCGGCCGGCCTCGGCGCGAACCGTGCGACCGGTTTCCGGATGATCGTTCTCCCCTCGGCGACGATCACGAAAACATCGCTTACCGGATCCGGTCAGCGGCCCGGGCCGAGTCTTGCACAGTGCAATGAACGAGGTTACTTTCCGGCTGTTTGGAAGTTATGGGAGAAAAGTTCACATTGGGCTGGTTTGTCGTGTTGTGACACCCGGCTCCAGGAGAGGCCGGGTGTTCGGTGCCGAGCTCGCAGGTTCTGGGCATCGTGATCGCCCTGTTCGCGGTGGCCCTCGCCGCCGCGGCCGGCGCCCGCACGGCGGACGCGCTGTACCGCCTCGCGCTGCGGTTCCGGCGCCCCCGCGGGCCGCGCCGCGGGCCGGGCGCGCTGCGCGGCCTCCGCCGGAGCGCGGCGGCCCGGCGCACCGCGATCCTGCTGTGCGTCGCCCTGGCGCTGATGGCCACCGAGCAGCCCGCCCTCGCCAGCGAGGGCATGCCGGAGGTGTCGTTCGCCGGGATCACCGGGATGTTCGGATGGCTGACCGGCGAACCCGTCCCGCACTTCGGGCGGCTGCCGCGGCAGAAGTCCGGGACGGCGGCCGGCCGCTCGCACTCCGCGACGGCGGGCGCGACCCGGGCCGGCCGCGGCACGGGCCGCGAGCCGGGGCACGGAAAGGGCGAGCTGCCCGCCTACGAGGCCGGCGGGCGCAAGGTCCCGAAGGGGCGCAGCGGCCATGGCAGCGTCGGCTTCGCGAAGAGCACCAGCCGCCGGGACGCCGCGAAATCCACGGCGACGACCGACTACTACCGGAACGCCGACGGCTCCTACACGCGCGAGTTCGCGCAGCAGCCGATCAACTACCCGGACGGGCACGGCGGCTGGCAACCCATCGACACCACCGTCCGGCAAGGCGGCGACCGGCGCTGGCACGAGCGGGCCAACGCGTTCGGGGTGAGCTTCGCGCCCAAGGCGTCCGACGCGCGGCTGGCCCAGGTGGAGGGGGAGGACGGGCGGCGGCTCGCCTACGCGCTGCAGGGCGCGGCGCCGGTCGCCCCGACCGTGTCGGGCTCCGTCGTCACCTATCCGCGGGTGCTCCCGTCCACCGACCTGTCGATGTGGCCGACCGCGACCGGCATGAAGGAGTCGATCGTCCTGCACTCGGCGGACGCGGGGAACTTCTGGGTGTTCCCGCTGAAGCTGACGGGCCTCAAGCCGCGCAAGGCCGCCGACGGGTCGATCGAGCTGGTGGACGGCTCGGGCAAGGCCGCCGGGCGGATCCCCGCCGGGTACGCCTACGACTCCAAGATCGACAAGCGGTCGGGAGAAGGGGCGAGCACGCACGCCGTCACCTACGGCCTCACCGAGGTCGACGGGAAGCCCGCGCTGACGGTCACGCTCGACGCGAAGTGGCTGCACGCCCCCGAGCGCGTCTTCCCCGTGACCGTCGACCCGTCCTACAACAACATCCTGACCTGGTCGACCACCTACGCCGAATCGGGAATCGACCCCGGCGACCACTCGACGGAGCAGACCATCAAGGTCGGATCCTGGGACGCCGGCCCGCACAGCGCCAACTCCTTCCTGAAGTTCCCGCGCGCCGGGATCGACGGCTCCCAGGTCCCCGTCTCCGCCGCGCAGCTCACGCTCTTCGACACCTGGGCGTCCACCTGCACCGCCGAACGGTTCGACGTCGCCGCCGTCACCGAGGACTGGACGCCGTACGAGGTCGTGTCCTATCCGGGGCCGTCGCACAGCGGCTCCATCGGGCACGCCACCCCGAACGTCCCGCACGCCTGCGCGAACACCGGCGCCGACCGGACCGTCGGCGACTGGGTCACGGTGAACCTCTCGACCACCCCGTTCAACGACTGGGCCAACGGCGGTGACGACTTCGGCCTCGCCCTGTACGCCGCCACGTCCGACAACCTGCACTGGAAGCAGTTCAACACCGCCTACGCGCCGACCGGCACCCCGATCCTGGCCCTCACCTACACGGGCGCGCTGCTCCCGCAGGTGTACGGCCAGATCCCGGCCAGCGGCCACCGCGCCGACACACTGACACCGCAGCTGACCGCGTGGGGCGGCCGCGACCCCAACCTGCCCGTCACGGTGAAGTTCCAGTTCCGCGTCCTCGACGCCGACGGCAAGACGGTCGCGGACTCCGGGCTGGTGACCCCGCCCGGCGACTCCACGACCGCCACGTGGAAGGTGCCCGCGGGCAAGCTGAAATGGGGCCGCACCTACTACTGGGGCGCGGTCGCCTTCGACGGCACGAACTATTCGGCGGCGCCCACCCTGAACCAGTTGGTCGTGAGCGTGCCGCAGCCGTCGATCACGTCGAGCCTGGCGCAGAACTCCGGGCACGACTTCGACCCCGCGATCGGCAACTACACCTCCACGGCGACGGACGCGAACATCGCCACGGTGGGGCCGAGCCTGTCGGTCGTGCGCGACTACAACTCCCGCGACCCCCGCACATCGGGCGGGTTCGGGGCGGGCTGGGCCAGCGTCTTCGACGCGAAGGCGACCGAGTGGTACACGCCGTCCGGCGCCGTCCGCAGCGTCGCGGTCACCTACCCGAACGGCTCCACAGTCGGGTTCGGGAAGAACTCCGACGGGTCCTTCAGCCCGCCGTCCGGGCGGTTCGCGACGTTCACCGCGATCACCGGCGGCTACCGGCTGACCGACAAGAACGACACCGTCTACACCTTCGGGCACGCGCTCGGCTCCGGCGCGTACGGCATCACCTCGGTCGCCGACGCCTCCGGCCGGACGGTGGACTTCACCTGGTCGTCCGGGCACATCACCGCGATGACGTCGCAGGCGTCCGGGCGGTCGCTGCACCTGACCTGGGCCGCGTCGCAGGACGCCGC
Source organism: uncultured Xylanimonas sp. (assembly GCA_966249365.1). Classification (GTDB taxonomy): domain Bacteria; phylum Actinomycetota; class Actinomycetes; order Actinomycetales; family Cellulomonadaceae; genus Xylanimonas. Next base: position 2,927 of record CBINDH010000112.1, read on the forward strand.
GAGCCCGCACATCGCGACCGTCGTCACCGACCCGGTCGATCCGGCCGACACGTCGACCGCGCTGACCTGGACGTACTCCTACACGGGCGACCGGCTCACCTCGGTGTGCTCACCGGAGGACACCGCCCCGGACTGCACCCGGTACGGCTACCAGAGCGCGTCGCCCCACCACGAGCAGGTGCTCGACGAGGGCGCGTCGTCGTTCTGGCCGCTGGCGGAGACCTCGGGGACAACGGCGGCCAGCGCCGTCCTGATCCGCGAGGGCACCGACAACGGCACCTACACGGACGTGACGCTGGGGCAGCCGGGACCGCTCAACCCCGCGACCGCGACGGCCGCCGGATTCAACGGGACGTCGTCCAAGGTGAGCCTGCCCGACCTGAACATGGGCGTCTCCACCACCGAGTCCGTCTCGATGTGGTTCAAGACCTCGCAGGGACCGGGCGTGCTGCTGTCCTACTCCGACGTGGAGATCAAGCCCAGCAACGACAAGGGCGACTTCACGCCCGCCCTCTACATCGGCACGGACGGCAAGCTGAAGGGCACCCTCTGGTGGGACGGGGAGAACCCGAACCCCATCAGCACGTCCGGTTCCGTGGCCGACGGCGCCTGGCACCATGTCGTGCTGTCGGGTTCGCCGACCGGCCAGACGATGTGGCTGGACGGCGCCGTGGCCGGCACGGGGCCGGGGTCCTCGTCCTTCTCCTTCAACTTCCAGCCGTCCTCGCTGAGGCACCACTACCTGGGCACCGGCTACCTCGGCTGGAAATGGCCCGACCAGCCGCACTACAGCACGTCGTCCTACACCGTCTACGGAACGTACTTCAACGGCTCGATGGCCGACGTGGCGCTGTTCGGCGAGCCCCTCGTCCAAGCCGATGTCACCGCGCTCTACAACAGCGGGAAGCAGCAGTCGAGCCTGCTCACCTCGGTCACCAAGCCGTCCGGCGACACCTACGCCGCGGTGTCCTACGACCCGCTGACGTCCACCGTCACGCACGTCACCGACGAGAACGGCGGTTCGTGGACCCTGCCCGCCCCCGCCGTCACCGGCACCTCGAACGTGTACCGGGCCGCGGTGCTCGGCTCGCGACCCGCGACCTACTACCGGTTCGGTGAGGCCGCGGGCGCGGCCCAGGCCGTCGGGGAGACCAACTCCGAGAAGGCGGAGTACTCGAACGTCACGCTGGGCACGGACGGCCCGTTCGACGACGCCACGGCGGCCGCCTTCAACGGCTCGTCGTCGCTCGTGCGGCTGCCGATCGACGACCAGGTCCAGACCTCGCCCGGCTCGATCGAGATGTGGTTCAAGGTCCCGGCGGGCAACACCGCGGGCGGCGTCCTGTTCGACGAGGAGTCCGAACCGGTCGGCCCGGTCGCCGGCAACTACGTCCCCGCGCTGTACGTCGGAACCGACGGCAAGATGCACGGCAAGTTCTGGGACACCGACGGAACCACCAAGGTCCTCGCCTCCGGGCGCAAGGTCAACGACGGCGTCTGGCACCACGTCGCCCTCGCGGCCGGTACGAACACGCAGACCCTCTACCTGGACGGCGTCGCGCAGGGCACGCTGAACGCGCCACTGGCCACCACCGGGGTCAACTACGTCTACGTCGGCGCGGGCATCTCCGGCGGCCACTGGCCGTCCCACCCCGCCGACACCACCGGGTACTTCACCGGGTCCATCGCCGAGTTCGCCTTCTACCACTCGCAACTGTCCGGAGAGGACGTCGTCCGCCACTTCACCGCCGGACGCGACTCGCGCGGCCTGGCCCCGACCACGACCGTCAACGTCACCGACCCCGGCGGCAGGACGCTGGTGTACCAGTACGACCCGGGCCATGGGAACCGTCCGATCTCCGAGACCGACGGCCTCGGCCACCGCACCACCTTCGGCTACGACTCCGGCGGCTTCCTGCACACCGTCACCGACCCCAACGGGAACGTGAAGACCACCGGGCACGACGTGCGCGGCAACACTGTCTCTGAGACGACCTGCCAGGACCAGGCCGCCCGCAAATGCTCGACGACGTACACGACCTACCTGCCGGACGACACCAGCGCGCAACTGACGCCCGATCCGAAGAACGACCTGGTCGCCACCGTGCGGGACGGCCGCTCGTCGGGGCCGTCCGACGACAGGTACAAGACGTCCTACACCTACGACGACGCCGGCAACCGCACCGCGGTGACGACACCGCCGGTGGCCGGCTTCCCGAACGGCCGCACCACCAAGATCTCCTACACCGACGGCACCACCGTCGCCGCCGCCGACTCCGGCCTCGCGCCCGCCGGGCTGCCCTACAAGACCGTCTCGCCGGGCGGAGCCGTCAACACCATCGGCTACTTCCACACCGGCGACGTCGCCTCGGTCACCGACGCCGCAGGGAAGATCACCCGGTTCACGTACGACGGCCTCGGGCGGGTGCTCACCAGCACCGAGGTGTCCGACACCTATCCGGCCGGGCTGACGACGTCCTACACCTACAACAAGATGGGCCAGGTCCTCACAAAGACCGATCCGCCGGTCACCAACCGGGTCACCGGCGCCGTCCACACGGCGAAGACCACCAATGCCTACAACGCCAACGGCGACGTCACGTCGACGACCGTCGCCGACACGACCGGCGGGGACGCCTCACGCACCACCCACACCGGCTACAACGAGCACGGCCAGATCACTTCTCGCACCGACCCCCTGGGCAGGGTCACCGAATTCACCTACGACGCCTACGGCAACAAGGCGACGGAGAAGAGCCCAGGCGGCATCACCGTCGCCTACACCTACGACCCCAGCGGCCAGCAGCTGACCCAGACCCTCAAGAACTACACCGGCGACCCGAACGACCCCCAGGACGCGACGGACCTCGTCGAGTCCTCCCGCGCCTACGACCCGGCCGGCCGCCTCGCCACGCTGACCGACTCGATGGGCAACACCACGTCCTACACCTACACCGACAACGACCTGGTCGCGACGGTCACGCGCACCGACTCCACCGGGGCGAACCCCTTCGTCGAGCGGTCCACCACCTACGACGCCGCGGGCAACCCGGTCCAGCAGGTGACGAACAACGGGGCGACGGTCACCACCGCCACCCTGGACGCCGCCGACCGTCCCACCAGGACCGTCGTCGACCCGGACAAGGAACGCCGCACCACCACCATCTCCTACACCCCGGACGACCAGGTGGCGCGGCGCGTCCAGACCGACATCGACGGCTGGTGGTACTCGACGTCCTTCACCTATGACCCGATGGGGCGGATGACCAGCCGCGTCCTCGGCGGCGACCATCCCGACCACCCTGTCGCCTGGTGGAAGCTCGACCAGACGTCCGGTGAATCCGTGCCCGACTCCTCCGGTGTCGGCAACGACGCCCACGTCGGAACCGGCGTCACCTGGGCCGACCAGGCCGCGGTGCTCCCGGGGACGTCCGGCCAGGACATCGCCACCAACGGCCCCGTAGTGGACACATCGCAGAGCTTCTCGGTGTCGGCCTGGGTGAAACTCGCCGCCACACCGTCCACCGGGTTCCAGACCGCGGTCAGCCAGGACGGGGAGCACGCCAGCGGCTTCTTCCTCCAGTACGACGGGGCCGACGGCAAATGGTCCTTCAGCCGGGTCGCGACCGACACCGACGGCGCGGCCGGCATGCGCGCCCTGTCCACCACCAAGACGCCGTCCGCCGGCACCTGGACGCACCTGGTCGGCGTCTTCGACGCCGAAGACGGCTCGATGACCCTCTACGTCGACGGCGCCGCGGACGGCTCGGCCGTCGACTCCACGCCGTTCAACGCGCCCGGCCCGCTGGTCATCGGCCGCGCCCAGTACAACAGCGCCGTGACGGACCTGTTCAACGGGTCGGTCTCCAACGTCCAGGTCTACGACCGCATCCTCACCGCGGACGAGGTGTCCTCGCTTTACGGCAAGGGCCGCGACGGCGGCACCGTCCACTCCTGGCACACCGCCACCACCACCTGGGAGCTCGACCAGCGCGGGCTGCCCACGAAGATGACCGACCCGAAGAGCCGCAACACCCACTACACCTACGACGAGGCGGGCCGCCTCGCGGTCACCAGCCTGCCGACCGTCAACACCGAGACCGGCGGCGGCACCCCCGTGGTCGCGCATCCGATCATGACGACGGGCTACGACACGTTCGGCGAGACGACCGAACTCCAGGATCCCAACGGCAACGTCAGCACCATCGCCTATGACGCCGCCAGGCAGCAGGTCAGCACGACCCTGCCGGGATACACCCCGCCGGGCGGGACCAGCGAGATCACCGCGGTCACCAGCCGGGCCTACGACCTCGACGGCAACCCCACCGACGTCACCGACCCGCTCGGCAAGACCACCCACTACGACTACACGCAGCTCGGAGACGTCGCCACGGTCACCGACGCGTCCGGCGGCGTCACCAAGACGGTGTACGACACCAACGGCGAGCTGCTGTCGGTCACGACGCCGACCGGGGCGCAGACCCGGCAGACCTACGACCACCTCGGACGGCCCCTCACCAGGACGGTGCTGGAACGCCGCCCCTCGCCGACCGCCGCCACGACGACGTACAGCTACGCCGCCTCCAACGACAACCGGGGCGGGACGTGGCTGGCGGCCGAGACAACGCCCGACGGGGCCACGACCTCCTACGGCTACGACCACATGGGCGAACTGGTCAAGGTCACCGACCCGGCCGGAGCCCTCACCCAGTACCGCCGCAACCTGCTCGGCCAGGTGACGAAGAAGATCCGCGACGACGGCACCGCCACCAGGTACACGCTCAACCAGTACGGCGAGCCGACCACGACCCAGGAACTCGACACCGACGGAAGCACGCTGGCCGCCGTGTCCGCCGCCTATGACTCGAACGGGCAGCTGGTCTCCACCACGGACGCACGCGGCCACACCACGACCTTCACCCGCGACGGCGTCGGCAACATCACCTCCGAGGTGCAGCCGGTCGACGCCACCCACTCGATCACGACCTCGTTCGGCTACGACGCGGCAGGGAACCGCACCCGCTTCACCGACGGGCGCGGCAACTCGTGGATCTACGGCTACAACACCTGGAACAAACCCGAATCGGTTCTCGAACCGGCCACCGCGACCTACACCTCCGCCGGCGACCGCACGTCCACCGTCGCCTACGACGCAGCGGGGCGTCCCGTCACGAACACGCTGCCCGGAGGCGTGACCGTCACCACCGGCTACGACGACCTCGGAAGGGTCACCAGCCAATCGGGAAGCGG
>CBINDH010000113.1:0-8154 GCA_966249365.1 uncultured Xylanimonas sp.
GCGAGGGCGGCCCTGGGCCGTGCCCCTCGGCGTCGACGCCGCCGGGCGCACCGTGTCGTTCGACCTCGTCGACGACGGACCGCACCTGCTGGTCGCCGGGACGACCGGGGCCGGCAAGTCGGAGCTCTTGCAGGCGTTCGTCCTCGCGCTGGCGCTGCGGCGGTCGCCCGTCGACCTCGCGCTCGCGCTGGTGGACTTCAAGGGCGGCGCCTCGTTCGGCGCGTGCGCGCGTCTGCCGCACGTCGTCGGGCAGGTCACCGACCTGGAGGCGGGCCTCGCGGCGCGTGCGCTCGACGGCCTGCGCGCCGAGCTCCGCCGCCGCAAGGAGGTCCTGGCGGAGCACGGCGTGGCCGACGTCGCCGGGCTGCCGCCGGGCGTGCTGCCGCGGCTCGTCGTGGTGTTCGACGAGTTCCGCGCGCTGGCCGACGACCTGCCCGAGCTCCTGCCGGGCCTGCTGCGCGTCGCCGCGCAGGGGCGCTCGCTGGGGGTGCACCTCGTGCTCGCGACGCAGCGCCCCGCGGGCGCCGTGTCCGCCGACGTGCGCGCCAACGTCTCGGCGCGGCTGGCGCTGCGCGTCGTCGACGCCGCCGACTCCCACGACGTCCTCGACTCCCCCGCGGCGGCACGCATCCCGCCGGGAACCCCCGGCCGCGCGGTGCTGCGGGTCGGCGCACGACCTGAGGTGGCGATGCAGTGCGCCTACGCGGGCGCCCCACCTTCCGGCGCCGCGGCCGAGGTGCGACGGGCCCCGGCCTGGTCGGACGTGGGCGACGCACCGCGGGTGCGCCTCGCCCCGGACGGCGGGGCCGGCGTCGAGCCCGAGGGACCGCCCCACGGCGCGGCGGACGTCATCACCGCGCTCGTCGAGCGAGCGCGCACCGACGCGGGCGCCCTTCCCTGCCCGCGCTGGCCGGCGCCCTGGCTCCCCCCGCTCCCCGCGGCCGTGCAGACGAGCGACATCGCGCAGGCGGCCGGGTCGCCGGACTCCGGGGACGCCCTGCCGCTCGCACTGGGCGACTCGCCGTCCACGCAGTCGCGCGTCCCCGTCGCGTGGGACCCGGGCACCGGGCACCTCGCGGTCCTGGGTCGCGCGCGGTCGGGCCGGACGACGGCGCTGCGCACGCTGGCGCACGCGGCGCTCGCGCGCGGCTGGCACGTGCACGCGCTGGTGCCGGCGTCGGCGGCGTCCGCATTCGAGACGGTCGCGGACCATCCGGGTTTCGGCACGCTCGCCGGACCCGGTGACGCGCGCCGGGCGGCGCGCCTCCTGCGCCTGCTCCAGCGGCCCACGCGCGACGGCGCGCCGGTGCTCGTGCTGGTCGACGGCCTCGAGGACCTGCGCGCTGCGCTCGCCTCCCCCGTCGACGATCCCGTGGCTTCCGCGCTGGCGTCCGGGGCGGCGGCGTTCGCCGTGACGGCGGAGTCGGCGGGGCTGGGCGGGCTCGCGGCCCGCTTCGGTCCGCGTCTCGTGCTGCTCTCGGCCGACACGACGGGCGACGCGGTGCTCGGCGCGCCCCCGGGCCTGGCGGGGCGCGGGCGGGCGCCCGGCCGCGGGGTCTGGCTCGCGGACGGCGACCCCCTGGAGTGCCAGGTCGCGGTCCCGCCCGCGATTCCGGCGCCGCGGGAACGACGCGCCACGCCGGTCCGCGTCCTCGCCCTGCCCCGGAGCGTCGACCACGCGTCGCTGCGCACCGCACCGGGCGCGATCGGGATCGGGGGCGACGACGCCTCCCCTGCGCGCCTGGACGTCTCGCACGGCGCCCTCGTCGCCGGCCCGCGCGGCTCGGGTCGCACGACGGTGCTCCGCGTCCTGATGGCCGCCTGCGCGGTGCCGCCCGTCGTCGTCGGACGCGACCGCGCCCTGACGGCCGACGCCGCCGCCGCCGGTGCGCGGGTCGTGCCGTCCACGGCGACGGCGCTGCGCGCCCTGCTCGACGACCTCGCCCCGCTGCCGACACGCGACCACCCGGGCCCGCAGGTCGTGCTGGTCGACGACGCCGACGCCCTCGCCCAGGCGGCACCGGCGGAGACGGACCGCCTCGCCGACCTGGCGGGCGACGGTGTCGTCGCGGTCGTCGCGTCCGCCACCACGCTGGCCGCCACGATGGCGCACCGCGGCCTGCTCGCTCACCTGCGGGCCGCCCGCACCGGCATCGTGCTGTGCCCCGCCGAGCGCGGCGCGGAGGAGGTGTTCGGGACCTCGCTCGACGATGCCGTCGAACCCGGGCTGCGGCTGCCGGGCCGGGGCGCCCTCGTCGTCGCGGGTGCGGTCAGCGCCGTCCAGCTCGCGACGCCGCCCGCGGCGTCATCGCCGGGTCGTCTCCTCGACGACGCGAGGGGTGAGCAGCAGCACGGCGACGCCCACCGCGAGCGCCAGCAGCACGACGCCGAGCACCGTCGTGGCGACCGACCCGGCCGTGAGCGCGGTGACGCCGACGACGCCCTGGAAGAGCTGCCACGTCATGACGACGGCGCGACCCGATCGCCGACCGCCGAGCAGCGCACGCCGCGCCGCGACCAGCGCCCACCCCACCCCGAGGGCGCACGCGACCAGGAAGACCGCCATGCCGATCTCGCGGCCGGTGAAGGCCTGGCGCCTGACAAGATCGACCACCACGCCGACGGCGGCCGCGCCGAGCAGCGCGGCCTCGGCGAGCAGCGCGCCACCGATCAGTCGCACACCACGCCCTGGCGCGGAATGATCGGTGGTGACGCCGGAGTCGTGATCCGGCCCGGGGTGCGGAGGCTCTGACATGACCGACCAGCGTACCCGTGACCTGCGGTTTCATGACAGTGTGAGGAAACCCTCACCTTTCTTGCGCCATAAAGATCCACGAGACCCCTTGTGCACTGCTTCACGAGGTGTGAATCTTGAAGCAGTTTCCCGCCCGAACACCTGACCGGCTCACCTGCGCCTTCGCTCGGCTCCGCCCGAGCCCGCGGAGAGCTGCGGTGTCGGGACTTTTCCCTGTGTGATCAAGGAGATCGATATGGACTGGCGCCACAAGGCTGCCTGCCTCGACGAGGACCCGGAGCTCTTCTTCCCCATCGGCAACACCGGCCCCGCGCTCCTGCAGATCGAGGAGGCCAAGGCGGTCTGCCGTCGCTGCGAGGTCATCGACACCTGCCTGAAGTGGGCGATCGAGTCCGGCCAGGACGCCGGCGTGTGGGGCGGCATGTCCGAGGACGAGCGCCGCGCGCTCAAGCGCCGCACGGCTCGCGCGCGCCGCGCCGGCTGAGCGCCCACCCACGTCGGCTGTGGCCCGGTTCCTTCCGAGGAGCCGGGCCACAGTCGTCGGGGCGCCCGTCAGGGCCGGGAGCCGTCGCGCAGGTTCGCCTCGATGATCACCTCGGTGCCGCCGCCCTCGCGCTCCCGCCAGTCGATGGAGCCGCCCAGCTCGTTGGCGACGAGGGTGCGCACGATCTGGTTGCCGAGCCCCGAGCTCGACGCGCGCCCCGCCTCGGAGATCTCCTGCCCGAGGCCCACGCCGTCGTCGGCGACCCGCACCGTGAGCCGGGACCCGTTGCGCTCCACGTCGATCTGCACCGTGCCGGACTCGCGCTCGTCGGGGAAGCCGTGCTCGACGGCGTTGGTGACGAGCTCGGTGAGCACGAGCGCGAGCGGTGTCGCGTCCTCGGCCGGGACGAGGCCGAACGACCCGTTCTGGATCGTGCGCACCGACGTGCGCGTCGAGGCGACCTCGGCCGTCATGCGCAGCGCGCGCTGCAGCATCCCGTCGAGCTCGACGTGCTCGTCGAGCGTCTGCGAGAGGAACTCGTGGACGAGCGAGATGGTCGCCACGCGGCGCGTGGCCTCGTCGAGCGCGTCCTTCGCCTCGGGGATCTGCACCCGGCGCGACTGGAGGCGCAGCAGTGCGGCGACGGTCGCGAGGTTGTTCTTCACGCGGTGGTGGATCTCGCGGATCGTCGCGTCCTTGCTCATGAGCTCGCGCTCGCGGCGTCGCAGCTCGGAGACGTCGCGGCACAGCAGGACGGCGCCGATGCGCTGCCCGTGGTCGGTCAGCGGCAGGGCTCGCAGCGACAGCGCGACCCCGCGGGTCTCGATGTCGGTGCGCCACGGGGCGCGGCCCATGACGACGAGCGGCAGGGCCTCGTCGACCGTCGACTGGTACTCGATGGTCCCGCTCGTCACCTCGACGAGGGACTGCCCGACGAGCGGGCCGATGATCCCGAGCCGGTGGAAGCACGACAGCGCGTTGGGCGACGCGTACAGCACCTCGCCCTCGGAGTTCAGGCGGATCAGCCCGTCGCCGACGCGCGGCGCGCCGCGGCGGGGGCCGGTGGCGGCGTGCGGCGACGGGTACTCGCCGCGGGCGATCATCGCCATGAGGTCGTCGGCGGCCTCGACGTAGTTGAGCTCGAGGCGCGACGGCGTGCGCCCCGAGCCGAGGTTCGTCTGGCGCGCGACGACGGCGACCGCCCGGCCGGCGTGCACGACGGGCACCGCCTCCTCGCGGACGGCGTACGCGCCGAACCAGCGCGGCTCGCGCGGGCGCTGCGAGCGCACCTCGCGCAGCGCGGCCTCGAGCTGGGGCCGCTGCCCCTCGGAGGCGATCGACCCGACGACGTCGTCGTAGTGCACCGTGGCACCGGTCGACGGGCGGCACTGCGCGACCGCCACGAACCCGCCGTCGCGCGACGGCAGCCACAGCACGAGGTCGGCGAAGGCGAGGTCGGAGACGACCTGCCAGTCCCCGACGAGCAGGTGGAGCCACTCGACGTCGCCCGGGGGGAGGTCGGCGTGCTGGGCGATCAGGTCACTCATGGCGGACACGGGGCAAGCCTACGGTTCGGTCCGGTCGGCGGCTCCGGACGGCGCGGACGCGACCGGTGGTGAGAAAACGCCGCGCCGGTAGGCTGCACCCGTCCGCAGCACCCGACACAACCGTCGGCGCGTCCGGCCAGGAGGGCCTCGTGCGTCTCTCAGTTGAGCTGACCTACCCCGCGAACGTCGACACCGTCGCGGCCATGCTGGCCGACGAGGAGTTCGTCCGTTGGCGTGCCGTGCGGAGCACCGGGACCGGGCAGGTCGAGCAGGCGGACGTCACCGGGTCGGCCGCGGAGGGGTTCACCGCGGTGGTGCGCCGGACGCTCCCCACCGACCTGATCCCCGCGCAGGCGCGCCCCTTCGTGGGCGAGCATCTCGAGGTGCGCCAGGCCGAGGTCTGGGAGGCGCCCGAGGGATCGCGGCGCGTGGGCACGGTCGCGCTCGAGATCGCGGGCGCACCGGTCCGCGTCACCGGCACCGTCCTGCTCGAGCCCACTGCCGACGGCGGCGCCCGCCAGGTGTACGACGGCGAGGTGCGCGCCTCGGTGCCGCTCTTCGGCGCGGTGATCGAGGAGGCCGCGGCGCACGCGGTGCGCTCGACGCTGCTCGCGGAGGGCGAGGCGGGAGTCGAGTGGCTCGCGCGGGCCGGTCGTCCATAACTATTTGGTAAAAGGCACGTTTTCGAAAACTCTCTGACCTGCACGAACGCTCTGGTGGGAGCGTTCTCACCCGGCGAGGGGTTTGACACCGCCGCTGGCGCGCGCCAGAGTCCTGATCGTTGTGGAAGCGCTACCACCTGCGATGGTGGGAGCGCTACCAGGAACTGTCAGCACCGTCGCACCGACACGTTCGGACCAGACAAGGGAGTCACAGTGGGTAGCAGCATCCGCAAGCGCCGCGGCCTCGCGATCACCGCGGGAATTGCCACGATCGCCCTCACCCTCACCGCCTGCGGTGGCGGGGACGGCGACGACACCGGCAGCGACGACAGCACGGCCGGCTCGGACGAGCCCGTCACGCTGAGCGTGACCGTGTTCGGTGACGGCGGCTACGAGGGCAAGGGCGACGACGCGCGCACCGACCTCTTCCGCGAGTACGAGAAGCAGAACCCGAACGTCACCATCAAGGAGAGCAACCTCGGCCAGGGCGGCGACGGCCTGACGGCGGCGCTCAACGCCATCGGCGCCGGCGGCTCCGGCCTCGCCGACGTGATGATGGTCGAGGAGGGCTGGCTCGGCCAGATGACCCCGATCGCCGCCGACACGTTCGTCGACCTGCGCGACTTCGGCGCCGACGAGCTCAAGGACCGCTGGGTCGACTGGAAGGCCGCCCAGGGCACCACCCCCGACGGCCAGGTCTGGGCCTACGGCACCGACATCGGTCCGCAGGGCCTCTGCTACAACCAGACGCAGGTCGAGAAGGCCGGCATCGCCACCAACCGCGACGAGTTCGCTGCCGCCCTCGGTGGCAAGGACGCGTCCTGGGACAAGTTCTGGGAGGTCGGCGCCAAGTACACCGAGGCGACCGGCAAGCCGTGGATCGGCGTCCCCGCCTTCGCGTGGAACTCGTTCGTCAACCAGCAGGACGAGGGCTACTACAAGAAGGACGGCACCACGCTGAACGTCGAGGGCAACGAGACCCTCAAGGGCTTCCTCAGCACCCTCGTCGAGCAGCACGCGGCCGGCGTGGCGGGCTCGATCAGCGCCTGGTCCTGGACCAACGAGGACTTCCACGGCAACTTCGGCGTCCACATCTGCCCCGGCTGGATGCTCGGCTCGATCTCCGAGGCCGTCACCTCCGGCTCGGACACGTGGGACTTCGCCGACGTGTTCCCCGGCGGTGCCACCAACTGGGGCGGCTCGTTCTTCGCCGTCCCGCAGGTCTCCAAGCACCAGGCCGAGGCCGCCAAGCTCGCCGCGTGGCTGACCGCTCCCGAGCAGCAGATCGTCGCGTTCCAGAACGCCGGCGCGTTCCCGAGCCAGGTCGAGGCCCAGTCCGACCCGGCCGTGACCGAGTTCACCAACGAGACGTTCAACAACGCTCCGGTCGGCACGATCCTCGCGTCGCGCGCCGACGGTGTCGTCGCCCAGACCAAGGGCGAGAAGGACTCCGTGGTCCAGGACTCGGTGTTCGGTGACGTGATCAACCGGATCAACTCGGGCGAGATCACCTCGGCCGACCAGGCGTGGCAGGCCGCGCTCGACACCCTCGCCGCTCAGGGCATCAGCTAGTCCATCCTGAACTGACGGACGGGTGGCGGCGGCGCCACCCGTCCGTCCCGGCGAAAGAAGCAGACCCATGACTGACAGCCTGACGCGGCAGCGCGGCGAGTCCTCGGCGGTGGCGGCGCCGGGCACCCGCCGGCCCCACGACCGACGCCAGCGGTGGGCGCGGTTCTCCCTCAAGGCCACGCCGTACCTCTACACGTCCCCGTTCTTCATCGTGTTCGCCATCGTCGGGCTGTTCCCGATGGGCTTCACGCTCTTCATCTCGCTGTACGACTGGAAGCTCACGACGAAGAGCGTCGACGGGACCCCGTTCGTGGGCCTCGGCAACTACGTCAGCGTGCTCCAGGACCCGTTGTTCTGGAACGCGCTCGTCAACACGATCTCGATCTACCTGATCTCGACGGTCCCGCAGATCATCGTCGCGACGTTCCTCGCGGTCATGCTGGACCGCAACCTGCGCGCGAAGACGTTCTGGCGCATGGGAGTCCTGCTCCCCTACGTCGTCGCCCCCGTCTCGATCGCGATCATCTTCTCGGCGATCTTCGCCGACCCGGTCCGCGGCGGTCTCGCCAACGCGCTCCTCGAGCTCGTGGGCCTCGACCCCGTCGCCTGGAAGTCGAACCGATGGTTGTCGCACATCGCCATCGCGGCGATGGTCAACTTCCGCTGGACGGGCTACAACACGCTCCTCCTGCTCGCGGCGATGCAGGCCGTGCCACGCGAGCTCTACGAGGCCGCGTCCATCGACGGCGCGGGCGCGTGGAAGCGGTTCACGTCGGTCACCCTGCCGTCCATCCGCGGCACGATGGTCTTCGTCGTCCTGACCGCCACCATGGGTGGCCTGCGCATCTTCGACGAGCCACGCCTCTTCGACCCGACCCCCGGCGCGAACGGCGGGCCCGGCGGCATCTTCCGCACGGTCGTGCTGTACCTCTACCAGAACGGGTTCACCGCGCAGAACCGGCTCGGCCGGGCCGCGGCGATCGCCTGGGTGCTGTTCGCCTTCATCCTTCTCGTCACCGCGGTGAACTACCTGCTCACGAGCCGGATCTCCGACGAGGACCCGACCAGACTCACCAGGACGCAGAAGCGGCAGCGTCGACGGACGGCGGTGGCCCGATGAGCGTCGAGGCACAG
>CBINDH010000114.1:0-8143 GCA_966249365.1 uncultured Xylanimonas sp.
CACCGAGTCCCGCACCCGCCTGTACTGCGACGACCTCACCGGCACCAGCACCTGCACCGACTAGCCCGCAACCCGCCCGGTGCATACCACTCCGTGAGACGTTCCGGTCACGAGGGACGCATGTCGCGCCTCGGGATGTTCACAGGTCAGCACGTCATGCCACCAGCGGCACCGGTGGTGCAAGGGAGCGAGACCGACGACCCGAGGAGATGACGATGACCGAGGCGAGCACGACCGCGACGCAGGCCGAAGCCCAGACCGACGAGTGGGGGGTCGAACGCCTCGACCTCGACGCGTACCTGGAACGGATCGGCCACGCGGGCCCGATCGCCCCGGACCTCGGCACGCTCCGCACCCTGCACCGCGCGCACGTCACCACGATCCCGTTCGAGAACCTCGACGTGATCCTGGGCCGCGGCGTCTCGGTGGACCTCGACGACGTCCAGGCCAAGCTCGTCACCCGTCGCCGGGGCGGCTACTGCTTCGAGCACGGCATCCTGTTCGCGGCGGCTCTCGCGCGGATCGGGTTCGAGGTCGAGCGGCTGCTCGTCCGCACCGGTGACCCGCTCGAGCACCCGCGCCCGCGCGGACACCTGGTGCTCCGCGTCGTCGTGGACGGCAAGCCGTGGCTCGCCGACGTCGGCTTCGGTTCGGGTCTGCTGGAACCCATCCCGTTCGCCCCGACCGGCCCCCACCGCCAGGGCGCCTGGTGGTACGAGATCGTCACGGGACCCGACGGAGTCCTGCGGCTGCGGCAGGACAGAGGGGAGGGGTGGTCGACGACGCAGACGCTCGTCACCGACCGCGTCTACCTCGTCGACGTCGAGGGGGCCAACGAGAACGCGTCGACGTCGCCGCGCTCGCCGTTCACGCAGCTTCCGCGCGTCTTTCGGATCGACGACGAGCAGATCCGCAGCCTCTCCGGGTTCGCCTACGCCGTCGACCGGCCGGGCGAGCCCTCGCGGCACCGCACGGTCGCGGCGGGGGACCTGGGCGCGGAGCTGCGCCGGCTGGGTCTGGACCTGACGCCGGACGAGGTCGCGGCTCTTGCGGAGGACGCCACACCGTCCGAGGTCGCCGCGCCCGAGCCCGCGCGCGTCGCGTAGGCCCGAGTTGGGGCGTGCCCCCCGGGACGACGCCGCCGGGGCCGCGGCGCGGGCCCGCTCCCGGTCCAGCCGCGGCGAGCGCGTCCGCGAACTGCGTCGCGTGGAGCGTCGCGTAGAGCCCGCCGCGGGAGAGGAGCTCCTCGTGGGTGCCCTGCTCGACGACGCGACCGTCGTCGAGCACGACGATGAGGTCGGCGGCCCGCACCGTCGAGAGGCGGTGGGCGATGACGAGCGAGGTGCGCCCCTCGAGGGCTGTGTCGAACGCGGCCTGGACGGCGGCCTCGGACTCGGAGTCCAGGTGGGCGGTCGCCTCGTCGAGGATCACGAGGTCGGGGGCCTTGAGCAGCAGCCGCGCGATGGCCAGGCGCTGCCGCTCGCCACCGGAGAGGCGGTAGCCGCGGTCGCCGACCACGGTCTCGAGGCCGTCGGGCAGCGAGGCGACGAGGTCCCAGATGTGCGCGCCGCGCAGGGCGGCTTCGAGCTCGGCGTCGGTGGCGTCGGGCCGGGCGTACCGGAGGTTGCCGGCGATGGTGTCGTGGAACAGGTGCGCCTCCTGGGAGACGACGCCGACGGTGTCGCGCAGCGAGCTGAGGGTCACGTCGCGCAGGTCCTGCCCGGCGATCCGGACGGTGCCGGCAGTCGGGTCGTACATGCGGGTCACGAGCTGCGAGATCGTCGTCTTGCCGGCACCGGACGGACCCACGAGGGCGACCATCGAGCCCGCGGGGACGGAGAACGAGACGTCGCGCAGCGTGTCGTCGGCGGCGTCGGCACGCTTGACGGCGACGGCCTCCAGCGAGGCCAGCGACACCTCTGACGCGCTCGGGTAGCGGAACCGGACGCCGTCGAGGCTGAGCGACGCGCCCGACGTGGCGACCGAGACGCGCAGGTCGTGCGCGTCGGGACGCTCGGCGACGGACGGCTCCAGGTCGAGCACCTCGAACACGCGCTCGAACGAGACCAGCGCCGTCATCACGTCCACCTGGACGTTGCTCATCGAGGTGATCGGCCCGTAGAGGCGGCCGAGGAACGCCGTCATCGCGATGACGACACCGACCGTGAGCTCACCGCTGATGGCCTGCAGCCCGCCGACGCCGTAGACGACGGCGACGGCGACGGAAGCGACGGTGGACAGCCCGAGGCGGAACCAGGTGGAGAACATCGCACGCCTGACGGACAGTGCGCGCTGCGCGGCGACGGTCTCGCGGAACTGTGCGGACTCGCGGTCGGGGTCGCCGAAGATCTTGGCCAGGTGCGCGCCCGCCACGTTGAAGCGCTCGTTCATGAGCTGGGACGTGTCGGCGGAGAGGTCGTAGCCCTGCCGCTGCATCGCCGCGAGGCGGCGGCCCATGAACCGTGCGGGCAGCACGAACACGGGGAGCAGCACGAGGGAGAGCAGCGTGAGCCGCCACGACATGGAGATCATCGCGGCCAGCGTGAACGTGATGGTCAGGGCGTTGGAGACGACGGTCTGCAGAGTCGAGGTGAAGGCGGACTGGGCGCCGTTGACGTCGCCGTTGAGTCGCTGCACGAGCGCGCCGGTGCGTGTGCGGGCGAAGAAGGCGAGCGGCATGCGCTGCACGTGGTCGAACACGGCGGTGCGCAGGTCGAGGATGATGCCCTCGGAGATCGCGGTCGAGACGTAGCGCTGGGCGAGCGTCAGGCCCGCGGAGACGATCGCGAGGAGCGCGGCGACGGTCGCCATGGTGATGACGACGCCACGGTCGCCCGCGGTGATGCCCGCGTCGACGAGGTGCTTGAAGATCAGCGGGGTCGCGGCACCGGCCGCGGCGCTGACGGAGAGGATGAGCAGGAAGAGGGCGAGCCGGCCGCGGTAGGGCCGGGCGAAGGCGAGGACACGCGTGAGCGTGCCGCTGGCGAACTTGTGGTCCTTGACGGACTCGTCTTGGGTAAAGGTGCGCATGCCGCGGGGCATAGGGCCTCCTGGGAGGTCGGGGATCTGGACAACTGAGTCAGACTCATGATGAGTAGAACTCAGGATGGCTCTCGGTTATTCCCGTGGTTTCGACGGAGCTCAACCAGCAGGGTGGGGTTTCGACGGAGCTCAACCAGCAGGGGTGGGTTTCGACGGAGCTCAACCGGCCGGGGCGGGGCTCAACCGGCCGGGGCGGAGTTCAGCCGGCGGGGGTCACCGGGGGTCGGGCACTGAACTGGGTGGTGTACAGCTCGGCGTAGAGGCCGCCCGCCTCCAGCAGGTCGGCGTGCGTGCCCTGCTCGACGATCCGCCCCTCGTCGAGGACGACGATGAGGTCCGCGTTGCGGACTGTGGACAGGCGGTGGGCGATCACGAGCGAGGTCCGCCCGGTCAGGGCCTCGTCCAGGGCTGCTTGGACGGCGGCCTCGGACTCCGAGTCCAGGTGCGCCGTCGCCTCGTCGAGGACGACGACGTCGGGGGCCTTGAGCAGCAGCCGCGCGATGGCGAGGCGCTGCCGCTCGCCGCCCGAGAGACGATAGCCGCGGTCACCGACAACGGTGTCGAGACCCTCGGGCAGCGAGGCCACGAGGTCCCAGATGTGCGCGCCGCGCAGCGCGGCTTCGAGCTCGGCGTCGTCTGCGTCGGGCCGGGCATACCGGAGGTTGCCGGCGATGGTGTCGTGGAACAGGTGCGCCTCCTGCGAGACGACGCCCACGGTCTCGCGCAGCGACGCGAGCGTGACGTCCCGCAGGTCGAGCCCCGCGATCCGGACCGCCCCCGCCGTCGGGTCGTACATGCGCGACACCAGCTGCGAGATCGTCGTCTTGCCGGCACCGGACGGGCCGACCAGGGCGACCATCGCGCCCGCGGGCACGTCGAACGAGACCGCGTGCAGCGTCTCCGTCGTCGGGTCGGTGCGCAGCGCGGCCACGGACTCGAGCGAGGCGAGCGAGACCTCGTCGGCGCGCGGGTAGCGGAACGTGACGTCCTCGAACGCGACCGACGCGCCCCGCTCGGCCACCGCGGGGCGCAGCGACCCCGCGTCGGGCTTGTCGGCCACCGACGGCACCAGGTCGAGGACCTCGAGCACGCGCTCGAACGACACGAGCGCCGTCATGACGTCGACCTGCACGTTGCTCATGGCGGTCAGCGGGCCGTAGAGCCTGCCCAGGTACGAGGCCATCGCGACGACGATGCCGACCGTCAGGGTGCCCTCGATCGCCTGGACGCCGCCGAGCCCGTAGACCAGCGCGATCGCGACCGACGCCACGGTGACGAGCCCGACGCGGAACCATGTCGCGTACAGGGCCTGCTTGACCCCGACGTCGCGGAGGCGTTCTGCGGCGGCCGCGTAGGTCTTCGACTCGCGCGCCGGGTCGCCGAACACCTTGGCCAGGTGCGCGCCCGCGACGTTGAACCGCTCGTTCATGAGCTGTCCGGCGTCGGCGTTGAGCTCGTACCCCCGCCGGGCGAGGTCGGCCAGGCGCCGCCCGACGAAGCGGGCGGGCAGCACGAACGCTGGCACCAGCACGAGCGCGAGCAGCGTGAGCTGCCACGACATCGCGAACATCGCACCGAGCGTGAAGACGACCGTCAGCCCGTTGGAGACGACGTTCTGGAGCGTCGACGTGAACGCCTGCTGGGCGCCGAGCACGTCGCCGTTGAGCCGCTGCACGAGCGCCCCGGTCCGGGTGCGGGAGAAGAACGCGAGGGGCATGCGCTGCACGTGGTCGAAGACGGCGGTGCGCAAGTCGAGGATCAGGCCCTCGCCGACGGTCGCGGACAGGAACCGCTCGGCGACCGAGAGCCCGGCGGACACCAGGGCCAGCGCCGCGGCGGCCACGGCCATCCCGACGACCAGCGGTGCGTCGCCGCGCCCGATGCCGTCGTCGATGAGGACCCGGAAGAGCATCGGCGTGGCGGCCCCGGCGGCGGCGTCGAGCACCAGCAGACCCATGAACAGCGCGAGCCGCCCGCGATAGGGACGGGCGAACTGCAGCACGCGCCGGAGCGTCTCTCGTGTGAGGTGGTGGTCGGTGACCGAGGAGTCCTGCATGTAGGAGCGCAGTCCGCGGCCCCCACCCATGCCGAGCCCGGCTCCGTGGTTGTGCATCGCCATGTTGCTGAGCGTACCTCACCATGTTCTGCACTCAGGAAAAGGGTAGGGTGACCCCGTGACCACCCTCCAGGACGACGCCGCGACCTTCGTCGAGCTGCTGCACTCGCTCATGCGCGGGCTGCGCCGTGAGGCCGAGGGCAACGGCGGCCTCACGCCCGGCCAGGCGCGCCTGCTGCGGCAGCTCCACCGTGCCGGCGGCCCGCTGCGCGCCGTCGACCTGGCGAACGCCCTCGACGTCGCCCCGCGTTCCGTGACCACCAAGGTCGACCAGGCCGAGGCGGACGGGCACGTGCGCAGGCTCCCGGACCCGACCGACCGCCGGGCGCGGCTCGTCGAGCTCACGGAGGCCGGGCGCGAGGCGCTGCACGAGCAGTGGGTGGGCCGGCGACCTGGCGCCGCGGCCCGGTTGCAGCGGCTCTCGCCCGAGGAGCGGGCCGAGCTGCTGCGGCTCCTGACGGTCATCGCGTCGGACGCCGGCTGAGCGGGGCCGGATCCTTCAGCGCTCGCGGACGGGGCGTGTGAGGCAGGATGGTCCGCATGCTCCGCATCGGCCTCACGGGCGGGATCGCCGCCGGCAAGTCAGTCGTGGGACGCCGCTTCGGTGAGCTCGGTGCGGTCGTGATCGACCACGACGTGCTGGCTCGCGAGGTCGTCGCCCCCGGCACGGTCGGCCTCGAACGTGTCGTCGACGCGTTCGGCGAGACCGTGCTGGCCCCCGACGGGTCCCTGGACCGGCCGGCGCTCGGGACGCTCGTCTTCGCCGATGAAGCCGCTCGGCGCACGCTCGAGGGCATCATCCACCCCGAGGTGCGTCGCCGGGCCGCCGAGCTCGAAGCCGGAGCCGTCGCCGCGGACCACCGTGCCGTCGTCGTGCACGACATTCCACTGCTCGTCGAGACCGGCCAGCAGGAGCACTTCGGGCTCGTCGTCGTCGTCGACGCGCCCGCCGAGCAGCGCGTCCAGCGGCTCGTCACCGGCCGGCGGCTCACCGAGGCCGAGGCGCGCGCACGGGTCGCCGCGCAGGCCTCCGACGACGTCCGCCGGGCCGCGGCCGACGTCGTCCTCGACGGCACCCGCACCGACGACGACCTTCGCGCCCAGGTGGACGCCCTCTGGGCCAGGGTAGAGAGAGAAGCCGCGGACGAGGAGCTCGTCGGCGAGTGACGCCGATACAGTCAGTCGCCATGATGACTGTGCTGGTGACAGGGTTCGAGCCCTGCCGCGGAGAGGACGCCGACGCGTCCTGGGAGGCGGTGCGCGAGCTCGGTCGTACGTGGTACCTCCCTTCCGACCCAGCGGAGACGCCCGTCGAGCCCCTCGCGACCACGCTGGTCACGCTCCGGCTGCCCGTCTCGTTCGACGGCGCGGCCGCCGCCATCGCTGACGCCGTCGCGCAGCACCGCCCCGACGTCGTCGTCGCCGTCGGTGTCGAGCCGGGGAGCGCGTCGCTGCACCTGGAGCGCGTCGCGGCCAACGTCATGGTCGCCCGGACGCCCGACAGCGCCGGGGCGCAGCCCGCCGGCGTGCCGGTGGTCGCCGGGGGACCCACCCGCTACGTGTCCACCCTGCCGCTCCACGAGACGGTCGCCGCGCTCGCCGAGGCCGGCGTCCCGGCCGTCGTGTCGGACAGCGCCGGCTTCGCCGTGAGCAACGCGACGTTCTACGCGCTGCGTCACGCGACCCAGGGCACCGGCGCGCTCGCCGGGTTCGTCCATGTGCCGCCCATCGGCGACCTCGCCGCGCCGGCCGCCGACGTCGGGGCGCTGGCGAGCGCGCTGCGCGTCGTCGTCCAGACGGCGCTGGCCGCGGCGGCGGGCAGGGCTGACGTGCCGAGGCTGGGCGCAGACCCGGCCTGACGGCGCACCCGGTGTCGGTGTCTCGTCCTACGGTGGTGACATGCGACCCGTGACCGATCTGCAGCGCACGGTGGCCCCGTTCGAGGTCATCAGCGAGTACACGCCGTCGGGCGACCAGCCGACGGCGATCGCTGCGCTCACCGAGCGCATCCAAGCGGGGGAGAAGGACGTCGTGCTGCTCGGTGCCACCGGTACCGGCAAGTCCGCGACGACGGCGTGGCTCATCGAGAAGCTGCAGCGCCCGACGCTCGTCATGGCGCCGAACAAGACGCTGGCCGCGCAGCTCGCCACGGAGTTCCGCGAGCTCCTGCCGAACAACGCCGTCGAGTACTTCGTCAGCTACTACGACTACTACCAGCCCGAGGCGTACATCGCGCAGACGGACACCTACATCGAGAAGGACTCGACGATCAACGACGAGGTGGAGCGCCTGCGCCACTCGGCGACGTCGAGCCTGCTGACCCGGCGGGACGTCGTCGTCGTCGCGTCGGTGTCCTGCATCTACGGCCTGGGCACGCCGCAGGAGTACGTCGACCGCATGGTCCGGCTCGACGTCGGCGACGTCGTCGACCGCGACCATCTGCTCCGGCGCTTCGTGCAGATGCAGTACTCGCGCAACGACATGGCGTTCACGCGCGGCACCTTCCGGGTGCGCGGCGACACCGTGGAGATCATCCCGGTGTACGAAGAGCTCGCGGTGCGGATCGAGTTCTTCGGCGACGAGATCGAGTCGATCCAGACGCTGCACCCGCTCACCGGCGAGGTCGTCCGGCAGGAGCAGAGCGTGTACCTCTTCCCGGCGACGCACTACGTCGCCGGCCCGGAGCGCATGGAGCGCGCGATCCAGGGCATCGAGAAGGAGCTCGAGGAGCGGCTCGCCGTCCTCGAGAAGCAGAACAAGCTCCTCGAGGCCCAGCGCCTGCGCATGCGCACCACGTACGACATCGAGATGATGCGCCAGATCGGCTCGTGCTCCGGGATCGAGAACTACTCGCTGCACATCGACGGGCGCGAGCCGGGCAGCCCGCCCAACACGCTCCTCGACTACTTCCCCGAGGACTTCCTGCTGGTCATCGACGAGTCGCACGTCACGGTGCCGCAGATCGGTGCGATGTACGAGGGCGAC
>CBINDH010000115.1:0-8069 GCA_966249365.1 uncultured Xylanimonas sp.
CCGTACTCGACGGCCTGCTGCAGCGTGTCGAGCTCCATGAGCCCGTACGCCAGCCCGGAGGCGAACGAGTCGCCGCCCCCGACGCGGTCGTAGATCTCCATCGCGGGACGGTGCGTCGCCTCGGCGAAGCCCTCGGCGCGCGACCAGGCGATGGCCCCCCAGTCGTTGACCGTCGCCGTCCTGACCCCGCGCAGCGTGGTGCCGACGGCCCTGAAGTTCGGGTACGCGGCGCTGGCCTGCTCGATCATCGCCCGGAACGCGGTGGTGTCGAGGTCGGTGAGGAACTCGTCGACGCCCTCGACCTCGAAGCCGAGCGAGGCGGTGAAGTCCTCCTCGTTGCCGATCATGACGTCGACGAAGCGGGCGAGCCGCTGGTTGACCTCCTGCGCGCGGGCCTCGCCGCCGATGCCCTTCCACAGCGACGGGCGGTAGTTGAGGTCGTAGGAGACGACGGTGCCGTGCCTGCGCGCGGCTTCCATAGCCTCCTGTGCGACGTCGGCGGTCGACTCGGACAGCGCCGCGAAGATGCCGCCGGTGTGGAACCAGCGCACCCCCTGGGCGAACAGGCCGTCCCAGTCGACGTCGCCCGGCTTCATCTGCGAGGCGGCGGTGTTGCCCCGGTCGGACAGCCCGACGGCGCCGCGCACGCCGAAGCCGCGCTCGGTGAAGTTGAGGCCGTTGCGGACGGTGCGGCCGATGCCGTCGTAGTCGCGCCACTGGATGTACCGGGTGTCGACGCCGCCTTGGAGGATGAAGTCCTCGACGAGCCGGCCGACCTCGTTGTCCGCGAGCGCCGTGACGATCGCCGCGCGCTGCCCGAACGCGCGGCGCAGGCCGCGGGCGACGTTGTACTCGCCGCCGCCCTCCCACACGTCGAAGGTGCGGGTGGTGCGGATGCGGCGGTCGCCCGGGTCGAGGCGCAGCATGACCTCGCCGAGGGAGACGATGTCGTAGCGGCACTCGGCCGTGGGGCGGGTCTGGACGGACTGGCTCACGGTCAGCTCTCCTCGGTGGTCGGTGCGGGCGCGGCGAGGGCGACGGCCTCGGCGGTGCGGCGGGTGATCTCGGCCCAGTCGCCGGAGGTGACGAGCGGGCGTTCGACCATCCACGACCCGCCGGCGGCGATGACGGCGGGCAGGTCGAGGTAGTCGTGCAGGGTGCCGGCGTTGACCCCGCCGGTGGGCATGAAGCGCAGGCCGGGGAAGGGCGCCGAGAGCGCCTTGATCGCGCCCGGCCCGCCGACGACGGAGGCGGGGAACAGCTTGACGACGTCGAGCCCGAGGTTGACGGCGCGCATGACGTCGGAGGCGGTCGCGACGCCGGGCAGGATCGGCACTCCGAGCTCCTGCGCACGGGCGACGACGGGCTCGTGCGTGCCGGGCGAGACGAGGAACGTCGCGCCCGCCTCGACGG
Organism: uncultured Xylanimonas sp.; assembly: GCA_966249365.1. Lineage (GTDB taxonomy): Bacteria > Actinomycetota > Actinomycetes > Actinomycetales > Cellulomonadaceae > Xylanimonas. Next base: position 1,414 of record CBINDH010000115.1, read on the forward strand.
CCTGGTCGACCTGCGCGGGGGTGACGACCGTGCCGGCGCCCACGAGCACGTCGGGCTGCGCGTCGACGGCGGCGCGGATGGCGTCGAGCGCGTGCGGCAGCCGCAGCGTGATCTCGGCGACGGGCAGGCCGCCGGCCACGAGGGCGTCGGCGAGGCGCGCGCCCTCGTCGGCGCCGTCGACGACGGCGACGGGGACGATGCGGGCTGTGGCGATCCGGTCGAGGACCATCGGTGCTCCTTCTCGAGCGTTTCGTAGGGCGAAACGCATGTTGTATGATGCGGAACGCAGGCTACCCCAGACCGGAGGGCACATGTCCGACGAGAGTCCCATCGGAGCCGTGGACAAGGCGCTCCTCGCGCTCGGCGCGCTCTCGCGAGCCGGCGCGACCGGGGCCTCGCTCGCCGACCTGTCCGCCGACGTCGGCATCCACAAGGCGACGCTCCACCGCACCCTCGCCGCGCTGCGCCACCGCGGCTTCGCCGAGCAGACCCCCGACGGCGCGTACCGCCTCGGCGCGGCCGCGCTCGTGCTCGGCAGCACCTACCTGCGCGAGGAGAACCTGCCCGCGCTGCTGCGCCCCGCGCTGTCCGCCCTGAGCGAGGAGGTCGACGAGCTCGTGCACCTCGGCGCCCTCGCCGGGCGCGAGATCGTCTACCTCGACAAGGTCGAGCCGCAGCGCGCGGTCCGCGTGTGGTCCGCCGTCGGCCGCCACCGCCCGGCCGCGACGACGGCGCTCGGCCGTGCCTGGCTCGCGGCGCTCGAGTCCGCGGACTCCCGGTTCGGCGACACGGACCTCGCGCACCTCGCGGGCGGCGACATCGACCCCCGCGCGCTCCGCCGCGCGATCGACGCCGCCCACGAGCACGGCTACGGCGAGGAGGTCGAGGAGAACGAGCCCGGCATCAGCTGCGTGGCCGTCGCCGTGGTCCGCCAGGGCCGGCCGATCGCGGCCGTGAGCATCACCGCACCCGCCGAGCGGCTGACCGGCGAGGCCCGCACCCGCCGCCTCGCCGCGCTCCGCGAGTCGCTCGCGGGCAACCTTCCGGCCGGGCTGAGTGTCCCGAGCCCCGGCGCGTGAGAAGGTGACGTCATGACCGTGCTCGTGGCCTGCAACGACTCCCCCCACGGCGAGGCCGCCCTCGGCGCGGGGATCGCCGAGGCGTCGCGGCGACGCCTCCCGCTCGCCGTCCTGGTGCTGAACCCGGGCAGCACCGTCCCGGCGGCGCTCGCCACCCACCTCGAGAACCTGCCGGCAGGCGTCGAACCGCCCGCCGTGACGTTCCGCCCCGAGGAGACCGAGCCGAGCGACGCCATCCTCGACACGGCCGACGCCGTGCACGCCACGCTCGTCGTCGTCGGTGCACGCAAGCGGTCCAGCCAGGGCACGTTCGTCATGGGGACGACGACGCAGCGCGTGCTGCTCGACGCGGCCGTGCCGGTCCTCGTCGTCAAGGCCGCCTACGACGTCCCCACCGCCTGACACCGGCCACCCAGGCGCGGGCGCTACGCTGCCCCCCGTGACCGCCCTCAGCGCCTCCGACACGGACGTCGACGCCCACGACGACCGCCCGCACGGGTTCTTCCACTCCCGCAGGTGGCTGTTCGGCGAGATGCTCGTCGGCGCGATCGTCTCCCTGTTCGCCGCGTTCGTGCTGTCCGTCGAGGCGGTCGAGCTCGCCGCCGACCCGGACCGGGTGCTGGCGTGCGACTTCAACGCCGTCCTGTCGTGCTCGCAGGTCGCACTGACGTGGCAGGCCTCGCTGTTCGGGTTCCCGAACGCGTTCCTCGGCATCGCCGCCGAGTCGGTGGTCATCACGATCGCCGTGCTCGGCCTGGCCGGCATGCGGTTCCCGCGCTGGTTCATGATCGCCGCGCAGACGATCTACCTGGCCGGGTTCGTGTTCGCGTACTGGCTGTTCTACGAGGCCGTCTTCAACATCGGCTACCTGTGCGTGTGGTGCCTGACGGTGCAGCTCGCGACGACGGTCGTGTTCTTCTCGATGCTGCACGTCAACATCCTGGACGACAACCTCGCCTGGCCACCGCGCGTCCAGCGCGTCGCGATGACGGTCGTCCGCTCCGGTGGCCTCGGCTTCCTCCTCGCTGCGTGGCTCCTCGCGACCGTCGCGATCGTCGTCCTCAAGTACGGGGCGGCGCTGCTCGGCTGAGTCAGCGGTGCACGTGCCCCGGCACGCCCGTCGACGCCGTGATGTCCGTCTCCGCCTGCCCGAGCAGGGCGTCGGCCAGGCGCCGCAACGCCCGCCCGGCGGCGATCTCGTCGCCCACGACGGCGAGCGCCGCGTCGGCGGGGTCCTTGCGGGCCTGGCCCACCGCGCGCAGGCTGCCGACGTCGCCGGCGACGAGGGTCGCCTCGGCGGTCGTGCTGGCACCCGACTCGACCATCGTCACCTGGACGAGCCAGGTGCGCCGGTGCGCGTCGACGGCCTCGTCGGCGGTGGCCCCGTCGCCGTGTTCGACGATGCAGTCGGCGCCCGGGAAGACGAGCGACTCCTCACCGGTGTCCTCCCAGCGCACCCGGTAGGGCGGAGCGCCGTCCGCGCGCTGCACACCGGTGACCACCCCGTGCCTCACAGCCCCGTCCACGTGCCCTGACGCTCGGATGATCCGGTCCCCCACACTCGCCCTCATCGTCGTCCTCCTCCCCCAGTGGTGTCTTCCATCATGCGCCCTCACCCTGGAGAAGGGAGGGTGAGCATGGGCGCCATCCGTGTCTACGAGTCGATCACGCTCGACGGCGTGATGCAGTCGCCGGGACGGCCCGACGAGGACACCCGTGGAGGGTTCGTGCACGGCGGCTGGGCCGTCGGCTACGAGGACGACGTGCTGGCCCGCTTCGCGGGCGCGGCGATGGCGTCGAGCACCGGGATGCTGCTGGGGCTGCGCACCTACGAGGACTTGTTGCGGCACTGGACGGGAGTGGCGGAGGCCAACCCGTACACCGACGCCCTCCTGAGCGCGCCCAAGCACGTGGTGACCCGCGACGGGTCGACCGAGCTGCGCTACCCGAACAGCACGCTCCACGTCGGCGACGCCCACATCACCGTGCGGCGGCTCAAGGACGCCTGGGACGGCGTGCTCACCGTGGTGGGCAGCGGCGAGCTCGTCGCGTCGCTCGACGCGGCGGGGCTCGTCGACGAGTACGTGCTGCTCATCTACCCGATCCTGCTCGGGTCGGGCCACCGGCTGTTCGCCGACGAGCACCGCAAGGACCTGCGCCTCGTCGAGGCCGTCCCGACGACGACCGGCGTGCTCGCGTGCCGCTACGCCGTCGGCGGCGCCGCCCACCTGACCATGTGATACACGTCACAGCATCCAGGGCGAGAACCCTGTGATGCCGAACCCCTTCGCGTGTCCTGCAGGGCATACGAAGGCACTGCATCGCGGCTGGTCGGCCCCGCTCCCCGGCCCACACCGTCGCGCTGCGTGCTCCCGAGAGGAGTGGTTCCAGTGACGACGACGAGCGGCCAGCGCATGGCACCGGCGCGAGCCGGCCGGCCTTCCCTGCGCGCGGCGGCGAAGTTCGGCGACTTCGTCGTGACCTACCTCGAGCACGGGCGGGTGACGTTCGGATCCGACTCCAGCCTGTTCGCGCGCGGCCCTGAGACCGCCCGGCTGTGCATCGTGCTCGCCGGGTCGATCCGGCTCTCGTACGAGGGCACCCGGGAGACGCTCGGGTCGCGCGACGCCGCGCTCCTGCGCCCGGGGACCGAGGTCGCCTACGGGAGCGACGGCCCGGCGCGCGTGCTGGTGTGCGACATCCCGTCGACGCTGCCCGCGCTCGCGGCCGTGACCGACACGGTGCCGTACGCCCTCGTCCGCGCGAGCGCCGCGCTGCCCAGCGCCCTTGCCGCGTTCCTCCTCGACAGCCTCCGCCAGGACGCGCGCGGGATGACGACGGAGGGTCGCCGCACCATCACCGACGTTCTCTCTCCGATGGTGTCGAGCATGGTGACGACGATGGCCCTGACCGGTTCGACGGCGTGGGAGCCCGAGCAGCGACGCCAGACGGCGCTGCGCGTCATCGCCACGCACTTCGCCGACCCGGAGCTGACCTCCGAGTCCGTCGCGCGCCTCATGGGGCTCTCGCGGCGGACCCTGCAGCGCCTCTTCGAGGACGACACCCGGTCCGTGCAGCAGTACATCCACGAGGCTCGCACCCAGCACGCGGTCTCCCTGATCCAGGATCCCCAGTACGCGAACGCGACGCTGGAGGACATCGCGACGCTCTCCGGCTTCGGCTCCGTCGTCGGCATGCGCCGCGCGGTCACCGAGGCCACCGGGTTCGCACCGTCGGTCCTGCGTGCGCAGGCCGCACTCATCGACGTCGCCTAGCCGGTCACGACGCGCCACGGCAGACCTGCCCCGCGCGCCACGGTCTCGCGCCGACACCCCCCGGCACGAGATATTCTGTTGCGTTGCGAACAAGCGCTGGGGGGTGCACACGTGATCGACTTCGAGGGCTCGGTAGACGACCTGACTGAGGTCTCGGACGCGCATCTCGTGCGCCTGGCGCGCGAGGGCTCCGACGGCGCGAGCGCCGAGCTCTGGTACCGCCACTCCGCGGCCGGGCGCCGCGCAGCGCAGCGCATCACCAGCCGCTTCGACGCCGACGACCTCGTCCAGGAGGCGTTCACGCGCATCCTCGCGGCGATCTCCCGCGGCGACGGGCCCGACGGCGCGTTCCGGCCGTACCTGTACACCACGATCCGCAACATCTCGATGAGCTGGGCGCGCAACCAGGTCGAGCGCGACTCCGTCGACGTGCTGGCGCAGGTCGCGGCCCCCGACGCGGAGTTCGACACCACCACCCTCGAGCGGTCGGTGGCGGCGAAGGCCTTCGGGTCCTTGCAGCCCGAGGTCCGCGAGATGCTCTGGTACACCGAGGTCGAGGGGATGTCGACCCGCGACGCGGGCCGGTACCTGGGCCTGACCCCCGGCGCCGCAGCGACGATGGCCTACCGGGCGCGCGACCGCCTCCGGACCGCCTGGGTCCAGGCGCACCTGTCCGAGGACGACGTCGACCCCGGGTGCCGGTGGACCGTCGAACGGCTCGGCGCCTACGCGCGCCACACGCTCGCGCGCCGCGACAGCCGCACCCTCGAGCGGCACCTGACCGACTGCGTGCGCTGCACCGCCCTCGCCGAGGAGCTCGACGACGTCGCGGCCCGCCTGCGGGGCGTGCTGCTGCCGCTCATCCTCGGCCCCGTCGCCGCCCACGCGTGCCTGGGCACCGGGACGGCGGCCGCCGCCGTCCCCGCCACCGGCGCCGAGACCGCCGCTTCCGGCGGTGCCGCGGCGACCGCCGGCACCACCGCGGGGGCTGCCACCGCGTCGACCATGACGGCCGGGGCGCTCGTCGCCGCGCTGGGCGTCGCCGGCGTCGCGGTCGCCGTAGGCCTCGGCTCCGCGCGGAGCACCGAGGCGGCGCCGCCCGTGACGTCGGTCGCCGCCGCCGCGGAGCCGGCCCGTCCCCAGGGCGCGACGTCCGTTCCCCTGGCCACGGCGCCGGACCTGTCGGAGCCGGTCACCGAGGCGCCGGTCACGCCCGACGCGTCCGGGCCGGCCGAGATCGCACCGGAGCACGCCGAGCTGGACGACGCGACGCTCGTGATCCTGCCGCCCGAGCTCACGACGCCGACTCCCCCGCAGGAGCTCGTCCCGGCGGAGCCAGCGCCCGCGGAGCCGTCGCCGGAGCCGACGGTGCCGGGCGAGCCCGTCGACCCCGTCGACCCCATCGGTCCGGTCGACCCCACCGACCCCGTCGACCCCACCGACCCCATCGACCCCATCGGTCCGGTCGACCCCACCGACCCCACCGACCCGGGCGACCAGTCCGGGCCAGGTGAGCCCGGCGACGGTTCCGACACCCCGCCCTCCCCCGTGACCGTCGACCCCGTGGCCCAGACCCCGTTCCTCCCGCGCCTGACTGGCGTCGGTACCGCCGGCGCCCTCGTGCTCGTCGAGACGACCGGCGGGCAGCTCGTCGCGGAGACGACGGCGGGCGCGGACGGCACGTGGTCGGTGGTCCTCGACCCCGGCACCGCCCCGCAGCAGCCCTGGCGGCTGACCGTCACCCAGGTGGTGGACGGCCTCCGGTCCGAGCCGACGGCGGTCCCGGCGATCCGGTTCCAGACGCCCACCATCGCCGCCTTCTCCCCGGACGGCACCCGGGTCAGGGTCACCGGAGCCCCCGGTCTGTGGATCGAGGCCCATGTGGACGGCACGCCCACCGGCGTCGTTCACCGGTTCCTGAACGGCACCGTCGTGATCGACCTGCCGGCTCGGCCCGCGGGCACGCACGAGCTCGCGGTGCGCTACGTCAACCTCGCGACCGGCGAGGTCGGCGCCTGGGCGCGGACCCAGTTCGAGATCACCGCCGCGGGCTGACCGGGCTGATCCCGCCCAGACGGGCCGTGGACCACGGCGGCCCACCGGCTCTGCCCGTCGTCCCCGAGGTGAGCGACGACGCTCGCCTCCAGCGCCCAGGACGCGGCGAGGAGGACAGCACCTGCCGCGACGACGACGACGGCGGCACACGGACAGACGAACGTCACCCCGGCGGGGTCCCCCTGGGCGCAATGCGGCTGGCTGCACCCGCGCCCACGACGTGTCCGCGAAGACGGCGGGCCGTGGC
>CBINDH010000116.1:0-8032 GCA_966249365.1 uncultured Xylanimonas sp.
CTGGTCGAGCCCGCCCCTGCTGGTCGAGCCCGCCCCTGCTGGTCGAGCCCGCCCCCCGCTGGTCGAGCCTCGTCGAGACCATGTGCGAGTGGTTTCGACGGCGCTCAACCAGCAGGAGGGTCCGGGTTTCGGCAGGGCTCAGCGGGCATTCAGACGGTGACCGTGCGCGACCCCGGCTGGTAGGGGCACAGCGGGTCCGACTCGAGCGGGTCGCCCGTGTGCGCGTATGCGCGGGCGCGCGACCCGCCGCACCACAGGTGGTACTCGCACTCGCCGCAGCGGCCCTTGAAGCCGTCCGGGTCGCGCAGCGCGCGCATCGTCTCGTGGTCGCGGTACAGGTCCACGAGCGACTGCGTCTTCACGTTGCCCACCGCCAGCGGCAGGAAGCCCGACGGCGTGACGTCGCCCGTGTGCGAGACGAACACGATGCCGTTGCCGTCGCGGATGCCGAACGAGCGGGCCATGGGCAGCGCCTCGATCTCGGCGGCCGTGCGGCCGGCCTTCTCGTGGCGCATCGCCGCGACCCGGCGGAAGTGCGTCGCCTCGGTGGTGCGCACCACGAACGGGGCGTCACGGCCGATGGTCAGCAGCCAGCGCATGAGCCGCTCGGTGTCACCCGGTGACGGCTCGAGGAGCTGGGTCCCGCGACCGGTCGAGATGAGGAAGAACAGGCTCCACGTCATGAGCGTGCGCGTGCGCAGCAGCTCGTAGACCGCCGGGACGTCGGGCAGCGTGTCGGCCGTGACCAGCGTGTTGACCTGGACCGGCATGCCGACCTCGGCGCAGACGTCGAGCAGCTCCATAGTCGCGTCGAACGTCCCGGGTACCTGGCGCACGCCGTCGTGCGCGCCGGCGGTGGACCCGTCGAGGCTCAGCGAGATCGCCTGGACGCCCGCCTCCCGCAGGGACTCGAGGCGTGCGCGGCTCAGCAGCGGCGTGACGGCCGGGGCGAGCGAGACGCCGATGCCGCGCGCGTTCGCCGCGGCGATGAGCTCGTCGAGGTCGACGCGCCGCAGGGGGTCGCCGCCGGTCATGACGATGTGGGGGAGCGGGTCGCCGAACCCGGTGATCTGGTCGAGCACCGCGAGCGCCTGCCGCGTCGTCAGCTCGCCGGGCAGCGGCTGGCGGACGGCCTCCGCGCGGCAGTGGCGGCAGGCGAGGCCGCACGCCGTCGTCAGCTCCCAGTACACGATCATCGGGGCGCGCTGGTACGCGAAGTTCTCGTGCCGGACAGCGCCGATGGCCGTGGCGGCCGGGGGCTGGGGCGGGGCAACGGTCATCGTCCGGACTCCTTCGATCAGGGACACGACGAAAACTAGCCGAACGTCACCTCGTTGGCCGAACTGGGCGCGCAGCAAGGCGTCCGGCCGACCCGTCGGCGGGACGGGACGACCGGACGCGTCCTGATCGTGGGGTCGGGCGGATGCCCGGTGTCAGTCCTCGGACGGCGAGGCGGCGGACCCGTCGGACGGCGAGGCGGCCGACCCGCCGGACGGCGCGTCGTCGTCGACCGGCGACGCGGGTGCCGGGACCGGGTCCCACCCGTGCCGGCCGGTGACGCCCGGTGCCGCCGCCGGACGCGGGGTGCTGGGCTCCTGCGGTTCGGTCCGCAGCCCGCCGAGGCCCTGCGGCAGCGGCTCGACGACGGCCTCGCTGAGCAGCGCGCGGATCGATGCGAGCTGAGCCTCGAGCTCCGTCTTGCGCTGCCCGAGCTCCTCGAGCTCCGCGCGGGCCGACGTGAGCGTGCGGCTGGTCTCGGCGTGCGTGCGGGCCAGCATCGCCTGCGCGTGCAGGTCGATCTCCGAGCGCAGCTCCGCGACCTCGTCGCGGACGCGGCGACGCAGCGCCTCGGCCTCGGCCCGGGCGTCGGCGAGCACCTGCTCGGCCTCCTCGCGTGCGCGCTGCGCGGCGGCGAGCTCGTCGTCGCACCGGCGCTGCGACGCCGCGACGATCTCGGCCGACTGCCGCTGGGCGGCCGCGAGGGTGTGCTCCGCGTCGAGCCGGGCGGACTGCAGCAGCTCGGCGGCCTCGTGCCGCGCGTCTGCGCTGGTGTTCTCGGCCTCGGCCACGGCCGCGGCGATGAGGCGCTCGATGCGCTCGCCGAAGCTGATGGTGATCTCGGCGACCGGGACGGGGATCTCCTCGTCCGGCGTCGCGGGTGCGGCGGCGACCGCCGGCTCGGCCGTGACGTCGTCGGCGTACGTGCCCTCGTCGGTGCCCACGAGCACTGGAGGCTCCTCGATGTCGTTGCTCGGGACGGCGTCGTCGCCGGTCCCGTCGTCGTGGCCCCCGTCCGTGTCGTCCACGTCAACCATGTCGACGTCCTCGACGTCCTCGACGTCCTCGACGCCCTCGACGGCGGCCTCGGCCGGCTGGCCCGCGGGCGGCACGGCCGCCACCCCGGGCTGGGGCTCGGCCACCGGCGCCGCGAAGACCGGCTCGACGGCGGTCGCGTCGTCGACGTGCCGGAAGACCGGCACGGTGCGCGGGGGAACGGGGCTGGGCGAGATCGCCGGCGGGAGCCCCTGCGCCGTCGGGACGGCGGGCGGTGCGAACTGCTCGAAGGAGCGCGGCAGGCCGCCCAGGACGTTCCGGCGCTCGGCGGCCGGCACGGGGTGGCTCACGGGGTGCTGCCCGCCGACGACGGCGTCGAAGTCGGGCTCGTGCGGCGGCACGCCGGCGGTCCCGGGTGCCTCGCCCCACCAGGGGCGGGACGCCTCGGCGGCGGAGGCGGTGCCGTCGTCGGTCGGGTCGTTGCTGAACCAGCGCATCAGTGCTCGCCTCCGTCGTGCGGGGTGGGGGCGGCGGGGGCCGCGCCGAGGCCGAGGGAGCGGCGCAGGGTCTCGAGCTGGACGGCGATCTGGTCGCGGCGCTGCACGAGCTCGCGCGTGGCGCGCTCCGCCTCGGTCCGCAGGCGTGCGACGTCGGCCTGCGCCTCGGCGACCATGCTCGCCGCCTGCGCGGACGCGGTCGCGGTCACGGCCTCGGCGTCGGCCTTCGCGAGACGACGCGTCTCCTCCGCCTCGGCGATCGCCTCGGCGAGACGGGCCTCGGCCTCGTCGCGCAGCTCCTGGGCCTTGGCCTCGATGCGGGCCGCCTCGGTGCGGGCGTCCTCGACGAGGCGGTGCGCCTTCTCCTCGGCGTCGGCGATCGTCGTGTGGGCGTCGTGCTCGGCGCGGCGACGCTCGTCGCCCGCGGCCTGCAGGGTCTCGCGGGTGAGCTTCTCGGCGGCGGCGGTGGCGTCGCGCCGGGTCTCGGCGGCCTCGTCGCGGGCCTCGGCGAGCAGGCGCTCCGCCTCGGCGCGTGCGGCGGCGATCGTCGTCGTCGCCTGGACCTGCGCCTCGGTGAGGGTCGTGTCGGCGTCGCGGCGGGCGTCGCTCAGGAGCTGCGCCGCCTTCGAGCGCGCCTCGTTGACGGCGTCGGCCGCCTCCGCGGCCGCCAAGGCCACCATGCGCTCCATGCGCTCGCCGTACCCGTGCAGGGCCGTCGTCTCGCCGGTGACGGACTGCGTGGGGCTGGCGATGAACCCGTCGGTCACTCGTGCTCCCAAGTCGAACGTGCCGGGGGCCCGGCACCAGGGACAACGCTACCGGCCGCACGCCCGATGCCCTACGGGCTGGCGCACCGCGACCTGCTCCTCCGGCGCGTTGCCATCGGCCGTCGTGTGACCACCGACCACGCAGGATGCGCCCCAGCCTGCACGCGCCGGCCGGCCCCCGGAAGGATGACCGCCAGACCACCGAGGAAGGGGAACGTCATGACGCCGACCGCCGCCGGGTACACCGCGCCCCGGGTCGTGCTCACCGAGTTTCCGCGCGCCCTGACGACGTTCCAGAGCTTCCGCGTCGCGGGCCGCGCCGACGGCTCGGACGTCGAGGGCGTCGACGTCGAGGTGAGCGTCGCGGGTGTCACGCGCAGGGCCGTCGTGCGGGACGGCGTCTGGGCGGCCCGGTTCGAGTACGGCGCGCTGGCGCACCGGCACGCCGGCGTCCGTCCCGTCACGGCCCGGCTGACCGACGGCTGGTTCAACATCGCACAGGCCACGCAGTGGGTCACGATCGACGAGTTCGTCGACGGCTTCGTGCACGTCGACGGCCGGTACGACGTCGAACGCGCGGACGGCGCGGGCCACCTCGTCGCCACGGGGGAGCTCGGGCTCGGCACCCACGAGGAGGGCCGCGAGCTCGTCGTCACGCTGGTGCGCGACGACGGGGACGCCGTCGTCGCGACGGGCCGGGTCGAGCCGGGCTGGCACCACGGCGAGTGGGTGGCCCGTCTGCCGCTGCCCGAGGCCGGACGCGGCACGTTCCGGGTGCGCGCGACGCTGACCGACGCGGTGTGCCCGACGCTGACCCGCAAGGCCGTGGGCCGGCCGATCCACCTGAGCTGACCGGCTCCGTCGGCAGGCTAGACGGCGGCGAGCGCCTGCTCGACGTCCTCGACGATGTCCTGCGGGTCCTCCAGGCCGACCGACAGGCGCACGGTCGTCTCCGCGATGCCCACCTTGGCGCGCCCCTCGGGACCGAGCTTGCGGTGCGTCGTCGTCGCCGGGTGCGTGACCATCGACTTGGCGTCGCCGAGGTTGTTGGAGATGTCGACGATCTGCAGGGCGTCGAGGAAGCGGAACGTGCGCTTCTTGGCGTCCGCCGGGTCCGTCCCGGCGGGGACGGCGAGGTCGAACGTCACCACGGTGCCGCCGCCGGCCTGCTGCGCGAGCGCCAGCTCGTGCTGCGGGTGCGACGCGAGGAACGGGTAGCGCACCACGCTGAGACCAGGGAGCTCCTCGAGCGCGGTCGCGACCTGCAGCGCGGCGTCCGCCTGGGCGCGCACGCGCAGGTCGAGCGTCTCGAGGCCCTTGAGCAGCACCCACGCGTTGAACGCGCTGAGCGACGGCCCGGTGTTGCGGATGAACGTCTGCACGGGTCCCTCGAGGAACTCGCGCGAGCCGAGGATCGCCCCGCCCAGCACGCGGCCCTGCCCGTCGATGTGCTTGGTGGCGGAGTAGACGACGACGTCGGCGCCGAGCTGCAGCGGCTTCTGCAGCACGGGCGTCGCGAACACGTTGTCGACGACGACGACGGCGCCGGCCGCGTGCCCGAGCTCGGCGACGCGGCGTACGTCGACGAGGTCCTGCATGGGGTTGGACGGCGACTCGAAGAACACGACGTCGGCGGGGCGGCTGAGCGCCTCCTCCCACTGGGAGAGCACGTGGCCGTCGACGTAGTCGACGCGCACGCCCCACTTGGCGAAGATCTCCTCGTAGATGACGTTCGTCGAGCCGAACAGCGCACGCGCGCTGACGATGCGCGAGCCCGCCTTGACGAGCGCGGCGAGCGCGGTGAACACGGCGCTCATGCCGGTCGCCGTCGCGTAGCAGGCCTCGGCCTCAGGGCCCTCGACCAGGCGCAGCCGCTCCTCGAAGGCGTGCACGGTCGGGTTGCCGTAGCGCGAGTACACGAAGCGGGGCAGGTCGCCCGCGAAGGCGGCCTCGGCGTCGGCGGCCGAGTCGTACGTGTAGCCCTGCGTGAGGTAGATCGGCTCCGACGTCTCCTGGTACTCGCTGCGGCGGTGGCCGCCGCGGACGGCGAGCGTGCGGGGACGGGCGCTCGCGGGCAGCGGCCCGCGGCCGGAGCCGCCGGGGCGGCCGGCGTCGGCGGCGGGGCCCGTGGCGATCGGGCGGGTCATCGGGTCTCGCCCGCCGGGCCGCCGTCGGCGAACGTGGTGCGCCAGGGCAGCCCGGCGACCTTCCAGCCCTCGGCGTTGCGCACGCCCGAGAACCCGGGTGCGCCTTCGAAGCCCTGCAGCACGTTGTACGACGGCGCGAGGCCGGCCGCGGTGGCGACGCGGGCGGCGGCGATGGAGCGCTGGCCGGAGCGGCACAGGAACACGTAGGTGGCGTCGGGGCCGGCGCCCGTCTCGGCGAGCCCCGCCTTGAGCTCCGCGAGGAACGCCGGGTTGGGCGTGCCGTTGTTGAGCACCCACTGGGTGAACACGGTCCGCTTGCCGAGGCCCTCGACGTCGGGCACCCCGACCTGCTCCCACTCGGCCCGCGTGCGCACGTCGACGAGGACGGCGTCCGGGTCGGACGTGAGGAGCTCCCACGTCTGCTCGGGGGTGATGTCGCCGGCGTAGCCCTCGGCGGGGACGGCGTCGATGCTCATGTCGTTCCTCCATCGATCGTGGCTGGAGCACCCGGCCTGAACCGGGTTGCTGCGGCGTCGTCCTGCCACGTCAGTCGGCCGCTCGGGATGGTCGCGGGGATCGTATGACGCGCGCGCCGCGCGGGCACCCGCCGTCTCGAATCATGGTCCCGAATGCTGAGACCCCCGGTGGCTCGCGTTGACGGTCCGGCTGCGGCTGTCGGAGGGTGGGGACCGGTCATGAGCGCCAGCGTCAAGCCCCGGCTCGCTGGCCGGCAACCCTCCACCCGCGGTGGGGTGCCCCGGGTGACGACCCGGCCGTGCGTGCACCCCGCACGGCAAGCGCGACGAAGGAGAGACCCGTGACTGCCGTCACCGAGCACGCCAGCCCCACCTACAGCCCCGCCCGCGTCGACGGCGTCGCACCCCCGCTGCCCGTCGCCGGGGCGGCCACCATGGTCCCGCTCGTGGACGGCCGCCGCGTCCCCTACGCCAACCTCGACGTCGCCGCGTCCGCGCCCGCGCTGTGGGCCGTCGTCGACCACGTCGCCAAGGTCCTCCCGCTCTACGCCTCCGTCCACCGCGGCGCCGGATACCTGTCGCAGGTCTCCACCGCCCTGTACGAGCAGGCCCGCCGCACCATCGGCTCGTTCGTCGGGGCCCGCGAGGACGACCTCGTCGTCGTCACCCGCAACACCACCGACTCGCTCAACCTGCTCGCCGGGTGCATCCCCGACGACCCGGTCACGGGCGTGCCCGGCCGCGTCCTCGTCCTCGACATCGAGCACCACGCCAACCTGCTGCCCTGGCAGCGCACCGGCGAGGCCACCGTGCTCACCGGCGGCCCCTCCGTCGCCGCGACCCTCGACGCCGTGCGCGCCGAGCTCGCGGACAACGGGCCCTACGCGCTCGTCGCGATCACCGGCGCCTCCAACGTCACCGGCGAGGCGCTGCCCATCGGTCCCGTGGTCGAGGCCGCGCACGCCGCCGGCGCCCGCGTCGTGCTCGACGGCGCGCAGCTCGTGCCGCACCGACCGTTCTCGCTCGCCGAGACCGGCGTCGACTACGTCGCCTTCTCGGGCCACAAGACGTACGCGCCCTACGGCGCCGGCGCCCTCGTCGGCCGCCGCGACTGGCTCGACACGGGCACCCCGTACCTCGCCGGCGGCGGGGCCGTGCGCCGCGTGCGCGTCGCCGAGACCACCTGGCACGACGGCCCCGCCCGCCACGAGGCCGGCTCGCCCAACGTCATCGGCGCCGTGGCGCTCGCGGCCGCCGCCGACGCGCTGCGCTCCGTCGACCCGGCCATGCTCGCCGTCCACGAGGCCGCGCTGCGCGACCGCCTCGTCGCCGGGCTCGGCGAGATCGACCGTGTCCAGGTCGTCCGCTGCTGGGACGACGCCGTCGACCCCGTCGGCGTGGTGACCTTCACCGTCGCGGGCTACGACCCCGGCCTCGTGGCCGCCTACCTGTCCGCCGAGCACGGCATCGGCGTGCGCGACGGCCGCTTCTGCGCCCACCCGCTCCTCGGCCGCCTCGGCTTCGACGCGGGCGCCGTGCGCGCGTCGGTCGGCGTCGGCACGCCGGGCGCCGACGTCGAACGGCTCATCGCCGCCGTCCAGGCGCTCGTGACCGACGGGCCGCAGGCGCAGTACGACGTCGTCGACGGGCTGTGGGTCGTGGTGGACGACCCGCGCCCGGTGCCCGAGGGGCTGGGCCTCGACGGGCTCCTCGCGACGGCCGCCCTGGGCGACCCGACGGGCTGCACCCCGATCCTCTGACGCCCCGGCCCGCCGGCCCTGCTGGTTGAGCCCCGTCGAAACCAAGCCCGCCCGCACTGCTGGTTGAGCCCCGTCGAAACCAAGCCCGCCCGCACTGCTGGTTGAGCCCCG
>CBINDH010000117.1:0-7977 GCA_966249365.1 uncultured Xylanimonas sp.
GCGTGCCGTCGCGCCGTCTGCGGCGTCACCGCGGGGCCGATCAGCAGCGGGCGGACCTCGGGCAGGGTCCACAGCTTCGCGCGGTGCACCCGCACGAGACCGTCGTGCGTCACCTCCTCGCCGTCGAGCAGGGCGCGGACGACGTCGACGCACTCCAGCAGGCGCGCGTCGCGGACGTCCTTCGCTGGCCACGGGTCGCCCGTGATGTGCTCGTTGACGTTCTCGCCGCTGCCCAGCGCGACCCAGAACCGTCCGGGGAACATCGCCCCGAGCGTGGCCGCCGCCTGCGCGATCACCGCGGGGTGGTACCGCTGCCCGGGTGCGTTGACGACGCCGAACGGCAGCCGCGTGGTCGCCAGCGCCGCGCCGAGCCACGACCACGCGAACCCCGAGTGCCCCTGCGCGACGCCCCAGGGCGCCCAGTGGTCGGAGCACATCGCGGCGTCGAACCCGGCCTGCTCGGCCTGCTGGCTCGCCGCGAGGAGCGCGGCGGGGTGGACCTGCTCGTGGGAGTTGTGGAAGCCGACTAGCGTCATGCCCTTCGTTCCTAGTCGGACCCCGGGTTACTCGCCCGTCGAGCGCAGCACCTTCACGGCGTCCCGGTGGTCGATCCCGGCGTCGAGGTACACCGGTCCGCGGGCCGTGTAGCCCAGCCGCTCGTAGAAACAGCCCGCCTGGACCTGCGCCTCCAGAAGGTCGTTGACCGTCCCGTCCTCCCCGCCGTGCTCCGCCAGCGCGATCGCCTCGAGCGCGGCCATGAGCGCGGCCCCGGCGCCAGTGCCCCGGGCCTCGGACCGCACCGCGATCCGCCCGATGTGCACCTCGCCCGGGTGCTCAGGGTCGGTCAGCAGGCGCCCGGTCCCGACGACGTCGTCGCCCGCGCGGACCAGGACGTGCGTCGTCGTCGGCGCGTGGTCCTGGTCGTCGAGCTCGAGCTCGACGGGCACCTTCTGCTCGTAGACGAACACGTCCATGCGGACCTCGAACGCGGCGCCGAGCTGCTCCGGCGTCGTGATCCGCTCGACCGTCAGCACATCAGCCACCGTAGGCACCTCGGACCGTCTCGAGGGCGGACTCCAGGTCGTCCGGGTACGACGACTCCACCGACACCCACTCTCCTGTCACCGGCTGCTCGAACCCGAGGCGGACCGCGTGCAGCCACTGCCGCGTCAGACCCGTGCGCGAAGCGAGCACCGGGTCGGCACCGTACGTGAGGTCCCCGACGAGGGGGTGCCGTACGGCGGAGAAGTGCACGCGGATCTGGTGCGTGCGCCCCGTCTCCAGGTGCACCTCGACGAGCGACGCCGCAGGCAGCATCTCGAGGACCTCGTAGTGCGTCACCGAGGGCTTGCCGTCGGCGACGACGGCGAAGCGCCAGTCGTTGGACGGGTGCCGCCCGATGGGCGCGTCGATCGTGCCGACGGTCGGCTCCGGGTGGCCCTGCGCGAGCGCGTGGTACACCTTCTCGACCGTCCGCTCCTTGAAGGCCCGCTTGAGGCCCGTGTAGGCGGCCTCGCTCTTGGCGACCACCATGAGTCCCGACGTCCCGACGTCGAGCCGGTGCACGATGCCCTGCCTCTCCGCCGCCCCCGACGTCGCGACGCGGTAGCCCGCGGCGGCGAGCGCGCCCACGACGGTCGGACCCGTCCAGCCGGGCGAGGGGTGCGCGGCGACGCCGACGGGCTTGTCGACGACGACGACGTCGTCGTCCTCGTAGACGATGCCCATGCCGGGGACAGGCTCGGGCTCGACCGCGGGCGCGGTCGCCGGATCGGGCACGTCGACCTCGAGCCACGACCCCGCGGCGAGGCGGTCCGACTTGCCCGCCGGCCGGCCGTCGACCTGCACCGCCCCCGCGGCCGCCAGCTCGGCGGCCTGCGTGCGGGAGAAGCCGAGCATCCGGGCCAGCGCGGCGTCGACGCGCTCGCCCGCGAGCCCGTCCGGGACGGGGAGGGTCCGCAGGGCCATCAGGCGCCCGGCTTCGTCTCAGCGGCGTCGGCGTGCCCGGCGGGCTCGGTGTCCGCGTGGCGCGGCCGGTGGGACTCGCGCGTGCCGTCGAGCCCGATCCCGAGCAGCGACAGCAGGGCGAGCAGCACCGCCGCCACGACGATCGCGATGTCCGCGACGTTGCCCGTGAACCAGTTCCCGTAGCCGATGAAGTCGACGACGTGCCCGCGCGCGAAGCCCGGGTCGCGGAACAGCCGGTCGAGGAGGTTGCCCAGGGCGCCACCGAGCAGCAGCCCGAGCGTCACCGCCCAGGCGCGGGACCGGATCTTGCCGATCACCCGCACAATGACGGCGATCACGACGACCACGAGGATCGTCAGCACCCACGTGTACCCCTCGCCGATCCCCAGCGCGGCGCCCGGGTTCAGCACGAGCCGGAGGGAGAGGAGCTCACCGACCAGGTTGCGCTGCGGCTCCCCCACCTCGAGCGCGGACAGGGCCCACTGCTTGGTGAGCTGGTCGACCGCGAGCACCAGGGCCGCGAGCACGAAGGTGAGAGCCACCAGTCGCCGGCCGGCCCGACGGGGCTGCGCCGCCGCGGACGACGGCGCGGGAGACGTGGGGGCCGACTGGTCGGAGCGCACCGGCTCGGGTTCGGTAGACATCGCGGGCAAGTCTAGGTGGACGGGCGAGGCGGCAGGGCCCGTCAGCGCCGCTCCTCGCGTGCCTTGGCCTCGACCGACAGCGTCGCCCGCGGGAACGCCTGGAGGCGCGCCTTGCCGATGGGCAGCCCGGTCATCTCGCACGTGGCGTACGTGCCGGCCTTGATGCGGTCGATGGCGTGCTTGGTCTGCGCGAGCAGGTCGCGCATGTTGTTGACCAGGGTCAGCTCCTGCTCGCGCTCGAGGGCGCTCGACCCGTAGTCCGCCTGGTCGTCGCCAGCCCCGTCGCCCGAGTTGCGCAGCAGCTCGGACAGGTCACGGTCCGCCGCCTCGAGCTCGGCCTCGAGCCTGTCGCGGTCCGCCAGCAGGTCGGCGGCGAGCTCCTCGATCTCGGCGAGGGTCCACGGCTCCTCGCCCTCGCGCACCGGAAACGTCTTCACGTCCCGAGCCAGGTCCGGGAACGCTTCCTTCAGCGCGCTCTTGCGGGTGGGCTCGGTCGCATGCGTGGCCTTGCTCATTCGCGTCCCCTTTGGTCGAAGTCAACGCAGCGTAGAGGCACGGAAGGACCCGCACAACATATGTGTGCGGGTCCTTCGGACCGTGGGCGGCAGGTGCCGGACCTCAGAGCTGCGGGCTGGAACCCTGCGCCTGGTTGTTGCGGGCGGGCAGCGCCGAGCCGCGCGCGTCGAGGTCGCCGAGCAGGTTCTGCAGGAAGCTCTTCAGGCGGGTGCGGTAGTCGCGCTCGAACAGCCGCAGCTCGTCGATCTTGCGCTCGAGGAGCGAACGCTCCTGCTCGAGCTGCGAGAGCGTGCGGTGGCTGGTCTCCTCGGCCTCGCGCACGATGCGCGAACCCTCGGCCTTGGCCTCGGCGATCAGGCGGTCGCCTTCCTCCTGGCCAGAGCGTACGTAGTCGTCGTGCAGCTTCTGGGCGAGCTGGAGCATGCCGGTGGCGGACTCGGGCTCGGCCGTCTTCGGCGCGGGGGCCGACACCGCGGGGGCGACCATCGGCGCCGGTGCGGCGGCCGCCGCGGCCTCGGACCGCGAGAGCTCGGCGACGCGACGCTCGGCGGCGGCAAGCTTGGACCGCAGCTCCGCGTTCTCCTCCTGCACGGCGGACAGGGTGCGCACGACCTCGTCGAGGAAGTCGTCGACCTCCTCCACGTCATAACCCTCGCGGAACTTCGTCGCCGCAAACTTCTTGTTGAGGATGTCCTCTGCGGTCAGCAGCGCCATCGTTTCACCTCACGCTCGTAGGGTTCGTCCGGTCGTCGAACGACCACGGTAGCCGACAGGTCTGGCCACGGCACCGCGACGACGCCGTGCGCTCACGCTTCGTGCACGGGGCGCACACGAAGCCTTCCGGATCGGATTCGGGGCCCCAGGAGGGCCTACGCGGGGTTCATCCCCACGACGAGAAGACCTGCGACGCGATCAGCACCACGAAGAAGAGCAGCATGAAGCCGATGTCCAGGCCGAAGTTCCCGATGCGCAGCGGCGGGATCAGGCGCCGCAGCGCGCGCAGCGGCGGGTCGGTGAGGGTGTACACGAGCTCGGCGACCACCAGCACGAAGCCCGTGGGCCGCCAGTCGCGCGCGAAGAACTGCACCCAGTCGAGCACCATGCGCAGCACGAGGCACAGCAGGTAGAGCCACAGCACGAACCCGATGACGTGAAAGACGGTTGCCACGCGGCAACACTACGGGCACCGGACGCCGACGGCGGGCACCCGTGACCGGGTGTCCGCCGTCGGGGGTTCCGTCCAGGCGCGTCCTGAGGGTCAGCTCTGGTTGTAGAAGCGGCCGGGAGCCTTGGCGGCCGGCCCCTCCACGTCCTCCTCGCCGGTGATCTCGACGTGCTCGGGAGACAGCAGGAAGACCTTGTTGGTGACACGCTCGATGGCGCCGTGCAGCCCGAAGATCAGACCGGCCGAGAAGTCCACCAGGCGCTTGGCGTCGGCGTCGTCCATGTCGGACAGGTTCATGATCACGGGCGTGCCGCCGCGGAACGCCTCACCGATGAGGCGCGCGTCGTTGTACGAGCGCGGGTGGATCGTGGTGATCCGGCGCAGGTCCGACGTGGGCGCGACCTCGCGGAGGGCGGGGCGGCGCAACGGTGTCACCTCCGCCGGGTAGTCGTCACGGTGGTCGCGCACCGGTGCCTCCAGCTCGTCACCAAACTCGTCGCCGTACTCGTCGGCATACTCCGGCTGGCCCTGGTCGTCGGCCAGCCCCAGGTACAGCATGGTCTTGCGCAGCGCTCCGGCCATCGCCCCTACTCCGTTCGTCGCGCCTGTGGTCGGTGTCTTGACGTTAGTCAGGGTTCGCGCTAAGGAATCGCGCGACACGCCGCGAGCGGGTTTTCAGCGCAGGACGACGACACCGGCCTGCCGCCCCGTCGTCGTCCCGGCGGCGGTGGCGCGCCGGTGCGAGAACAGGTCGGGGTCCTCGAGCGTGCACCGGTCCAGGTGGACGACGTGGTGCACGCCGCTGGCCGAGAGCTGGGACAGCACCGCCGCGGGCAGGTCGAGCGCGGGCGTCCCGGCACGCGTGGTCGCATGGGCGGCCGGCACGACGGCGACGACGTCGTCGCGCATCGGCGCGGGCACCTCGTAGCAGCCCCCGCACACCGCGGGGCCGACGGCGGCGCGCAGGTTCGCCGCCGTCGCGCCGGCGGCGAGCATCGCGTCGACCACGCGGTGCACGACGCCGAGACGGACGCCGCCCCGCCCGGCGTGCGCGACGCCGACGACGCGCGCGACCGGGTCGGCCAGAAGCACGGGGACGCAGTCGGCGACCAGGACGCCGAGGCCGAGCCCGCCGGCGGACGTGACGACGGCGTCGGCCTCGCCCGCGGCGAGCGGCGGCGCGTCCGAGCCCCACTCCGCGCGCTCGGACTCCCCGAGCACGAGGACGTCGTCACCGTGCACCTGCGCGGCGAACGCCACGGGCGCCCCCAGCCACGCGCCGACCCGGGAGCGGTTCTCCCGGACGCGCGCCAGGTCGTCGCCCGTGTTCACGCCCAGGTCGAGCGACGACCAGGGCGGCGGGCTCACGCCACCGTGGCGGGTGGTGAACCCCGCGACGACTCCCGCACCGAGGTCGACACGGAGCAGCCCCGCGCCGACCTCGTCGGGAAAGAGGCCGTCCTGCGACCAGCCCGGAGGGGTGCCCAGGACTGCGGTCATCCTCGGCACCCCTCCGATGTTCTGGCGTCTGCGGTCACTTGAGGAAGTCGGGGACGTCGAGCTCCTCCTTGGGGGGAGCCTCGTTCCAGATGCGCGGCACCTCGACGGGCCGCTCGACCGTGACCCCGTTGCCCTCGTCGACCACGGTCGTCGCGGGGCGGGCGGCGACGGGCTGCAGGCTCGCCGGCACGTCGTCGGGGTCCGCCGGGATCGGGCGCGGCAGCGTGTGCGCGCCCGTGACGGCGGGCTGCGGGACGGGGACGGTCGCCGGACCGGCCGCGACCGCGACGTGGCCGTTCGACGTCGTCGTCACGGTGGGCTTGACGGGCTGGCCGGCGATCTGGCCGAGCCCGCGGCCGTCCTTGCGCGCCTGCGGCACCCCGCCGTCGAAGCCGGCGGCGATGACGGTGACGCGCACCTCATCGCCGAGGGCGTCGTCGATGACGGTGCCGAAGATGATGTTGGCCTCGGGGTGCGCGGCCTCCTGGACCAGACGGGCCGCCTCGTGGACCTCGAACAGGCCCAGGTCCGAGCCGCCCTGGATGGAGAGCAGCACGCCGTGGGCGCCGTCGATGCTCGCCTCGAGCAGCGGCGACGAGATGGCGAGCTCGGCGGCCTGGACGGCCCGGTCCTCGCCGCGCGCCGAGCCGATGCCCATGAGCGCGGAGCCCGCGCCCTGCATGACGGACTTGACGTCGGCGAAGTCGAGGTTGATGAGGCCCGGGGTGGTGATGAGGTCGGTGATGCCCTGGACGCCCGAGTGCAGCACCTGGTCCGCGGAGTGGAACGCCGCGATCGCCGAGACGTTGCGGTCGGACATCTGCAGCAGCCGGTCGTTGGGGATCACGATGAGGGTGTCGACCTCCTCGCGGAGGTTCTCGATGCCCTGCTCGGCCTGCACCGAGCGGCGGCGGCCCTCGAAGGTGAACGGGCGCGTGACGACCCCGACCGTCAGCGCGCCGAGCGAGCGGGCGATGCGCGCGACGACGGGCGCGCCGCCCGTGCCGGTGCCACCGCCCTCGCCCGCGGTGACGAAGACCATGTCGGCCCCGCGCAGGACCTCCTCGATCTCCTCCTGGTGGTCCTCGGCGGCCTTGCGGCCGACCTCGGGGTCGGCGCCGGCGCCCAGGCCGCGCGTGAGCTCACGGCCGACGTCGAGCTTGACGTCGGCGTCCGACATCAGCAGCGCCTGCGCGTCGGTGTTGATCGCGATGAACTCGACACCCTTGAGTCCGACCTCGATCATGCGGTTCACAGCGTTCACGCCGCCGCCGCCGATACCCACCACCTTGATCACTGCCAGGTAGTTCTGCGGAGTTGCCACGTCGATGCCTCTCGGGTCGATCCTCGTCCCCGACTCCCCGGCCCCCGGTGGCCAACCTTAAGGTTCGACTTGAGGGTCAAAGTTATGTCAGGTTGCTGCTGCGTCCGACGGTAAGCGGACCCGCGGGGCCTCGCCGGGATGCGCCCCGGCGTGTCGCCGTCGTGCGGCGCGACCGCGTGTGCTCAGCGCGTCACCGGGAGGTCCGGCGAGCTCACGTCGAACACCTGCGACTCGGGCGCCTGCTGCTGCAGGGTCAGCACGACGGCGACCTTGAGCGTCATGCGGTCCGCGCTCCCCCACCGCACCTCCTGGCCCGACGCGAGCGTCGTCCGGACGTCGTCGCGCGTGTCGGCGCTCACGTGCGTCACCTGCGACGACAGCTCCGGCGGCAGGCCGGCGAGCACGTGCAGGGCGGACTCGAGCGCCGGGGCGTCCTCGGGCCCCAGGCCCACCTCGACCGCAGGCAGGCCCTCGGGCGGCGCCGGCGCCGTACCCACCCGGACGCCCTCCTCGTCGACCAGTGCCACGCCGTCCTCCGCCGGGACCGCGGCCACCGGCTCGCGCGACGTCAGCACGACCCGGAGCCCGTGCGGCCACGCGCGGTGGATCTCGACGTTCTTGACACCGTTCAGCTCGAGGATCTGGTTGCGCAGGTCGATCGTGTCGATGCGCGGCAGCGGCACGCCGTCGCGATCTTCGACCACCGCCTGGACCTGGGCCGCGTCGATCGTGGTGCCCTGCCCCGTGATCTCCACGCGCCGCGCGTCCAGGGACAGCAGCGGCGAGAAGAACGCCGCCCAGACCAGGGCGACGACCGCGACGATCCCGGACACCCACAGGGCGACCGCCTTGAGCGTCCG